>JARGOJ010000137.1:0-6399 GCA_029210225.1 Planctomycetota bacterium | reverse complement strand
TTGCATTGAAGGTTGTTTGACCCTGATTCCCTCGTTTCACTGAAGACCGTATCTCGAACGTCTCCTGTCGCTTATTAGTAGGCAGGGCGCTTTTTCTGTCGTTGCGATGGATTCCGTTGGGCTTGATAGAGGTTCGGGATTTTTGGCGCTCTGTTTAGCAAGGGGAAGCGTTGCCCTAAGCCCTTCACCGTCCGGAAGTCAAGCTTGCGATTGCCACGCCAAGAGTAAAACACCCCGCCGGGCCACTGCGAATGTCCGCTGACTCGCACAGTCTTCGGCGCCTTTTTGTTGAACTTTAGCTCGACATTCCAATAGATGTTTCCCTTTCCCGAGTGGGGGCCGCGAGGTGCAGATCCTCCACTCCGCAAGGGATTCACCCGGCTCTCTTTTCCTTGCTCAGAGACGATCTTCGTGTGGAGGTTTAAAAAAGGCAGGGCCCGGTGGCAGTCCATGGCGAGGTTCTTACCCCAGCCATCGCTGAAGACATTGCCGTGAGCCCCCCAGGATAAGGTGGTGCCATGACGGTGGGGCGCCTTAATGCGCCAATGACGAACGAGGCAGTGAGAGCTCCAGCTAAGGCTGATTGGGTGGTGCATATAACGCCCAGTCATAGTGATATGGGTCGCGGTGACATAGGCGCAGGAGTTCATAAAAAGCCCGCTATCCCCATTGACAACCTTAAAGTCGTTGACCCAGCAATTGACCGCGAGGCTCATCGCCAGGCCGTTGTAACCTGACTCTTTGAGATGACCCGGATATTTGGTCTTTGGAAACTCAATTGAGAAGCCCTCAACTCCGACCTCCTGAATGCTCGCACAGCGAACTAAAGTCGGACGCCACTCAGGGCGAACGTCGAGCAAGAGGGGCCGGCTCAGGGTCCACTGATCGCCATCGATATCACTGATTTGAACCCACTCCCGAACTCGGGGTCCGTTTGCCTTTTGAAGCTCTTCCCCCATTCTCTTCTTGGCAATAAAGCCACCGTAGACGTGATTGAGGAAAGTGTCAGCGCCCTTATCGTTGTGCCATTGAAGCTCTAGCCACTCTCCCTTTTTTGGCGACGCTTTGGCCTGTGCTTTCACAGTAAAGGTCTGGGTGCCGGCCGTCGCGGCTTGCTCTATGATTCCCATTTTGATCGCGGGAACGCGGAATGGATTGACCCGAATAAAGCCCCCCGACCAACTCCAAGACCGGCTCTTGCCATGAATGTCAGCGAGGGAAACCGGGGAGTAGAGAGTTGTCTTCCCCGATCCCGCGCCTCGTAAAATCACGTTGTTTCGTCGGATCTCTAACACTTTTTCAAGTCGCCACCGACCTTCAGGAATGACAACCACGCCGCCTCTCTGGCTCGCCTTATCAATGGCCTTTTGGATCGCGACGCTATCGTCAATTCCGTCATCTCTCTTGGCGCCGAAATCTTGAACATTGAATTGCGCCTTCGGTTTCGGTCGTGTCTCGCGCCCCTGATGGTATCCAACCTGGGAAAAATCCGGCAGGGATTCAAGCAACGGTGAGCCATCATCGACGAACGAGTCTCTTGGCCTTGACCCCCTTAAAATCTCGCTCTCCGCTCCTCCCAACGAGAGACAGAGAAGAACAATCGCGACTATGGGCTTGGCGACTGAGGAAAGCTTCACAATCATTTCCTTTCAGAGAAGCGAGAAATTCTCAGCTCTGAGATTCTCTTTTCTCCTGGAGAAGTCTATGCTCATGGCCTCAAAAGGAACGAGCGAAGAGACATGGCTGAGGAAACTGTAAGGACGTCATGACAAGAGAGACATGCAAAGAGATATTAGAGACTGTGAAGCGGGTCGTTGTCAAAGTCGGAACCCGCGTCTTAGTCGATGAAAGCGGTCGCCCCAATGAGACCCGCTTGAGAGCCTTGGTCTCTCAGTTGGCCGCGTTAAATCAATCGAAGTTAGAGGTCGTGCTCGTCTCTTCTGGAGCCATCGGCGCTGGGATGGAGGCCTTGGGCCTGAGCAGTCGCCCGAAGTCTCTTAGAGACCTTCAAATGGCGGCCGCGGTCGGTCAAACGCGCCTCATGAGTCGATACTCGGAGCTCTTCGCGGAGCACGATATTGTCATTGGGCAAGTCTTATTGACTCATAGCGACCTTGAGCACCGGACACGGCATCTCAATGCCCGTCACACGATGATGAACCTCATGAATCACTCTATCGTTCCCATTGTCAACGAGAATGATGTGGTGGCGATAGAGGAGATTAAGTTTGGCGATAATGATCATTTGGCTTCTTTGGTCGCGATGCTCGTCGACGCCGATTTACTCATTCTTCTGACGAGCGTCAATGGACTGCAAGCTCCTGGGCAAGAATCAGGCAGCTTAGAGCGTGTCCCCTATTTGGAAGACATCACTAAAGAAACCCTGGCCTTAACCTGGGGCAAAGAGAGCCAGCTCTCAACCGGGGGAATGGCGTCGAAGCTTCAGTCAGCTGGCTCTGCGGTCTCTGTCGGGATTCCAGTGGTCATCGCCGATGGCCGGGATGAGACAGTTCTCACAAAGGTCATGAGCGGGGAAGACTGCGGCACTTTTATTGGCCGCCTGGATAAGCAGCTTTCTCTCCGAGGGAAGAAGCGCTGGATCGCCTTTTTCAATCGCCCGGAAGGGTCCCTTATTGTCGATGATGGAGCATGCCGGGCTGTCAGAGAACAAGGGCGAAGTCTCTTACCCATTGGGATACGTAAGGTTGAGGGGCAGTTTGATATTGGCGCAGTGGTCGCAATTAAGAACCTCACCGGAGCCACGATTGCACAGGGGCTGGTCGATTATTCCAGTGATCATATCCGTCTGATACGGGGTCATAACTCGGAAGAAGTGACTGAATTACTAGGATCAAAACACGACGATGAAGTCGTTCATAGAGACAATCTCGTATTGTTAAACAGATAAAAGGATCATCGATGGGATTGCGCGAAGATATGCTCACTCTGGCGCGGGAGGCGTCACAAGGGGCGAGGCTGATGGCGACGAAGAGCAGCGAGGAGAAAAATAGTTTCTTAGCCGCTATGGCGGATGCTCTCGATGCTCACAAAGATAAAATATACGCCGCCAATAAGATCGATATGGCCGCCGGGCGCGAGCAAGGATTGAGCCCGGCCTTGCTGGATCGACTAGAATTGACTGAGAAGCGTGTTCAGGGCATGATTCAGGGTATCCGCGAAGTGATTGCTTTGCCCGATCCTGTTGGCGAAGGGCTCGGGGAACATGGCCTTGAGAACGGCCTGAGAATTCAAAAACGCCGGGTTCCAATTGGTGTGATAGGCATCATTTATGAATCTCGCCCCAATGTGACGGCGGACGCCGCAGCCCTCTGCTTAAAGACTAGCAACGCTGTTATTCTCAGGGGAGGCAAAGAAGCGCTGCACTCAAACGGGGCCATTTACGAGATATTGAAAAAGGCTGGAGAGGCGGCGGGGATGCCAGGGGGCGCTTTGCAATTCGTCAAGACGATCGATCGAGAAGCTGTACGCGAGCTTGTCCAGCTGGAAGACTACCTGCATTTAATTATTCCAAGAGGCGGCGAGGGCTTAATTCGTGCGATCACTGCGATGTCGAGAGTCCCTGTTATCAAACACTCAAAGGGCCTCTGCCATACCTATGTTGACAAAGACGCCGATCTGGCTATGGCGCTGAATATTTGTCTCAACGCCAAAGTGCAGCGTCCAGGGGTCTGCAACGCTATGGAGACTTTGCTCATTCACCAGGATGTCGCCGAAGACTTCTTGCCAAAGGTGAGTGAGAGCTTAAGAGATAAGAAGGTTGAGCTGCGCGGCGACGCGGCGGCCTGTTCTCTTGACTCGTCTCTGATACTGGCAACCGACGAGGACTGGGACACGGAGTATCTCGATTTAATTCTCTCTATTCGGATTGTGAAGAGCTTGGAGGACGCGATTGACCATATTGATCGTTATGGTTCCAATCACTCGGATGCTATTATTAGTCAGGATCGCAAGGCCCAGGATGCCTTTATCAATCAAGTGGATTCGGCGGCGGTTTACGTCAATGCGTCGACGCGCTTTACAGATGGCGGTCAATTTGGAATGGGCGCGGAAATTGGGATTAGCACCGATAAGCTCCACGCCCGTGGTCCTATGGGTCTTAAAGAATTGACGACTTACAAATATGTCGTCTTAGGTGAGGGTCAGATTCGAGAATAACCCTCAACAGCAAAAGGGAAACAGCAATGATCATTGATGCTTGGATTCAACATCCCACTCCGAAATTTGTCGCTCATGAAATGTTCGCGTCCCTTCGTCGCTGGATGGGGGCGACGGAGATCCCTAAAGAGATCCCTCTCGAATTAACCATTTCGGCCCTCGATTACGCCAAGGTCGACAAAGCGGTGCTCTGTGCGTGGTACGGTCCGGAGGGCCCCCTGCTCTCGAATGACACGGTGGCGGAGGCCCTGGCACGTTATCCTGATCGCTTCCTTGGATTGGCGTCGGTAAACCTCTATAAGCCCATGGAGGCGGTGCGAGAGCTTCGTGATTGTGTCAAGAACCTGGGCTTTAAGGGGCTTCGAATGCTCCCCTGGCTATGGAGCTTGCCCCCCAATGACCGACGCTATTATCCGCTCTACGCCGAGTGCGTCGAACTGGGTGTGCCATTCTGTTTGCAAGTGGGTCACTCTGGACCATTGAAGCCTTCCGAGCCCGGACGCCCTATTCCTTATCTCGACGAGGTCGCCTGCGACTTCCCAGAGTTAACAATTGTCGGCGGACATATCGGCTATCCTTGGACGACTGAAATGATTGCTCTGGCGACAAAGTATGAGAATGTCTACATTGACACCTCAGCCTATAAGCCAAGCCGTTATCCTGAAGAATTGATTCAGTTCATGAAAACAAACGGTCGGGAGAAGGTTCTCTTTGGCAGCAATTACCCAATGATCCAACCCGCCGAATGTTTGAAAGAATTAGACTCCCTGAATTTCGACGCAAAGATTAAAGAGCTCTTCCTCTATAAGAATGCCAAGAAGGTCTTCTCAATAGACTGACAGCGCTGTGATCCAGGGCTTTAGAGACGCTTCCACTGATAGGTCTTCAGGGAGATTCGACCGGCGTCACTAAAGACGACGCCTTCGCATTCAAGCAAATGCCTTTGCAGGTCTTCGTATTGAGGCGTCGCCCGGGGGCTCACCTCGCCCTTGGCGTTGACGACCCGTTGCCATGGAACATTGTTGTCATTGGGGAGGGCGTGGAGGGCGTAGCCAACCATGCGGGCGTGGCGCGGCAATCCAACCAATCGAGCTATTTGGCCGTAAGTCGCGACTTGTCCCCGGGGGATCTGCTCGACCATCTTATAGATCTTCTTATAACGGGATTCGGTCTCGGTCATGGTTGGGATCGCTTCAATCCTGGAATACTCATGGCGACGCGAAAGCCCGTGCTATTCGTCGCTACTTCGAGGGTCTCGGTTCCTCGGGCCGCACAGCGAGCAAAGAGCTCTCCCCCATACAAGGCCCCGCCTCCTCTCCGCACAAAGCGCTGACGGGCCCCTTTTCTAAGCCAAGGGCTGCCATCGTTGGGGGCGCCTTTGTAAGAGCCAAAGTAATCGTCTTCACACATCTCCCAGACATGACCGAGCATATCGACTAATCCGAAGGCATTGCAGAGCTTCTTGTGGTCGTAAATACTGCGAAGCCAGGGACCCCGAGAGCGTTGTAGGACAGTATTGTTTTTCCAATACCAGCAATAGGCCGATTTGAATTCGTCACCCCAGAAATACCGAGTCGTGGTTCCGGCTCGACAGGCGTATTCCCATTCCGATTCACTGGGGAGCCGTAATACATTCCAGGGCTTCAGCCAATTCTTAATCTCAGGGAAGGTCATAAAGACCATGGGCCAATCTGCAGGCATTTTTGCGCGCTTTTTGCTGTGCCCTTTGTCCCATTGACTCTTAGAGACTTCATAGCGTCCAATAAGAAAAGGGGGGATAGACACACGGTGATAGGGGCGGGCGCTATTGAATGACTTCTCCCCAAAGGTTATTTTATTCAGAGGGAAATTGGGCCGTCGCAATCGAATGAGCTCAGCTTTCATTAGATTGACTTGCTCTCGACAGTATCTAAGCTCTTCCTCATCGTCCTCAACCCCCATGTCGTATGATCCACCGGGTATTAGATTCAATTGAATGCCTGTGGCTTTGTGCTGAAAGGTGGCGATTCGGTGAGTTTGATTTCCAGCTCTGTATCGTGCCGCCGAGATCCTATTGAAATTTGTCCCAAGGCGGCGTGCGACCTCGTTGATGACAATGTCTTGCTCCGCAGTCGAGCATCGATTCCATTTCTTGCGGTCGAGGAGGGCGTCGTAGGCTTTCTTGTTATTGAGGGGTCTTAATTGAAATTGACCCTGACACTCGTTGCCTGCTTGATCGTTTAT
>JARGOJ010000136.1:7435-13137 GCA_029210225.1 Planctomycetota bacterium | reverse complement strand
ACATATCCGCTTCGTTTAGATTGGCGTTGGTCATGATGGCGCCTCTCAGATCGGCTCTCTTGAGGGTGACGCCTTTTTGCAAAGAGGCATCTCGCAGGCTGGCTTCCCCCAATTTAGTGACGTTGAGGCGTGCGCCATCGAGGATGGCCTTACTGAGATCGGCCCCACGAAGGTCGGATTCGTCGAGGAAAACATGAGTGAGGTGAGCTTGCTTGAAGATGGCTTTGTGCAGCTGGGCCCGGGACATATCGCTCCCCGACAGATTGCTCCCGCTGAAATCTGAGCCAGAGAGCTTGGTGTCGACCAAGTCGGCCGATTTCATGGAGACTTCAATGAACTTGGCGTTCTTGAGGCGACTTCCTCGGAAGAAGGAGCGATCGAGGCAAGCGCGAGAAAAGTCCGGGCCTTCTTTGGCAAAGGAGTCTTCAAAGTGGACGTCGAGGAGCTGGCTCTCAATGAAGCAGGCTCGGCTTAGATGGCTTCCTCGGAGGTCCGCGCCGCGAAAATCGGAGCCGCGAAAATCGGCATCCTCAAGGATTGTGTCTCTCATATCAGCGTCTCGCCACCGGGCTTCTCCCCGAGAGCCAGAGAAGTTCGAGGCGCGAAGTAGGCCATCGGTGAAGTTGGCGTGCCTGACAGAGGATTCCGAGAAGTCACATTGTCGGAGGTCAGCGCCTTCAAAGTCGACGTCATCGAGCTGAGCTTGTTTGAAGCAGGATCCAGCGAGGAAGACGCCACGGAAGTCGGCGCGTTGAAGTTGAGCGCCGGTGAAGTTGGCTTCGGAGACAAACGCTTCGTCGAGGGATTCGTCTTCAGCCCCGGAGAACATAGTGTCTTGAAGCTTTGCTCCGGCGAAGTTTGTGAGTTCGAGGTTGCTGCCCCGTAGGTCTGCCCCAGAGAGGTTGGCGCCTGCGAGCTTGGCGCCAGAGAGGTCGGCGCCATGGAGAATCGCTCCGGAGAGGTCGGCGCCGAAGAGGTTGGCGTTTTTGAGATTGGCGCGGATGAGCTTGGCGTTATTGAGTTTGCAGTGGCTTAGGTCGGCGCCAGTCAGGTCGGAGTCTTCAAGCTTGGAGGATGAAAAGTCGGCGCGGCGTAGGTTTGCGCGTTGAAATTGGGCTCCGGTGGCTGAGACGCGAACGAGCTTTGCGCCAGGAAGGCTGGCCTCGAAGAAGCGGGTCTCTTGCAGATTTGCGCCGGAGAGATCGGCGCCGGAGAGGTTTGTTTCGGCGAAGTCGGCTTTTTGAAGTCGGCTTCCTCGGAGAATGGCTTGTTCAAGGTCGAGGCGGGAGGCGTCCATGGACATGAGATTTTGCCCGGATAGGTCGACGTTGGGACCGGCTGTATCCAGATCTCGTCGTGACAGTTTGGCCAAGTTCTTCCTCGCGATTCTTGCGGCAGTCTATAAGAGACAGTCCAAGGGACGACCATACCCAAAGAATACCAGAGTACCAACGTTAGAAAGTCTCAAACCTGGCGGAGGACCCAAATGAAACACAGCCGGGACTAGCCCGGCTTTGAATGACTCAATTCTGAGTTGTGATTGAGTAAGGATTGAGCGCCTGTTTCTTAGACGACGAGGCTCGTTCCTACTGCGATCACAACAAGAGCAATCCCTTGGTAGAGGAACAACTTATTGAGGTCGTCGCTCTTCATGAGCAAGGTTGAGGACGCAACGAAGATCGAAGAGTAAGTTCCGACGACAACACCAACGAGGAGAGCAACGCTCAAACCTTGAATAGAGGTGAGGCCGAAGAAGCTGGCGACGAACAAGACAAAGACCACGAAGAACGTTGTGACCGAAGTCAGGATTGTTCTTGAGAGTGTTTGGTTGATCGAGGTGTTAATCAACTCTTCTTGCGCCATGCCCTTCATCTTGCGGCTGGCCATGTTCTCGCGGATACGGTCGAAGACGACGATCGTATCGTTAAGGGAGTAACCAATGATGGTCAGGAAGGCGGCCACCGTGGGCAGGTTAATCTTCGCATCGAAGGGGACACCCATTGAGGAGAAGACCCAGTCGAGTAGGGCCAGGAAGCCGATTGCGAAGAGAACGTCGTGGATCAGAGCGGCGATGGCTGCGACACCGCAGCGGAACTCGAATCGAATCGTAATGTAGAGGACGATAGCGATCAGCGAGAAGAAGAGCGAGATCATAGCCTTCGACTTGAGGTTATAGGCAATGGACGCACCGATTGTTGAGACTCGCATGAAGTTGCTTGCGGTGTTGAATTGGTTTGAGTCTTCAAGCGCGCTGTTCAACCTTTGGAAGCTCTTGGTGTAAACCGAGGGGTTGGCGTCTAAGTCGCCGGTTGTGACTTCGCAGATCACAAAGGGCTTCTCTTTGTCATTGTCGGACATGACGACGGTCAAGCCTTTGGTGCCAGCCAATGCCTTGTCGCTCTTGGAGCTGATCTTGGTTTTATTCAAGACTCCTTGAACGGACGCGACGAACTTGTCTTCTTCTGTGGAAGGATCGAATTCATAGTCTGAGAAATCGCCGGGGCGTTGAATCAGGACTTTGAACTTGAGGCGCTTCTTGGCTGGGGTGCTGCCGTTTGTGATTTCGTAGCGCTTGCTTCCAAGGAGGTTTTCGATCAGCTTGTCAGCAAAGAGGCTCTCGACTTCGCCTTTGAAGGCGTCCTGGGCGGTGACTTTCTTATCGTCGTCGCTTTGGCTTTGTGAGAGCTGGAACATTGTTTGGTGAACTCGGCTGAGGTTCAAAACAAACTTGGCTGACTTGGCGGTCGACTTTGCGTCTGGAGAAGCAATGCTGATTGTTGTCAGGCCTTTAGCGCGAAGAAGGCTTTGGACTTCTTGCACAGTCTTGGCAGCAGTTTTAAGAACGGCGGTGCATTCAGTGTTCTCAAAGAGTTGAGACTTCTGGATAGACTTCTTAGAGAAGATCTTGACGATCTCTTCTTTAAGGATGTCTTCAGGCTGCATCGTGATCTTATCGTTGCTCTTCTTCTTGGCGGCTTTTTCAAAGTCTTCACCGAGGCTGTTCGCGGAGAAGCGGAAGCGACGAGCTTTGTCGTCTTTTAGCTGACCTCTGGTGATGACTGTGACGCCAGCGCCTTTGAGCAGTTTTGACTTGTCGATGCTCTTTTCAACATCTTCGAGTTTCTTAGCCGCTTTGAGGTTGAGCGAGACTTCCACGTCCCAAGAGCTGGTTGAAGCCGGAGCGAGTTTCGCGCCGAGTTCAGCGGGCTTCATGGTCGCTACATAGTCTTTGAAGTTCGTCTTGCCGAAGAGGTCGACGACGCCGTTTTGGAACTTGGTCCGGGCGGCGGCTTCTTCTGCGGCGATCGTATCTTTTTGGACGGCGAGAAGGATGGTTTCGGCGACTTCGCGAGTTTTAAGGCTGAAGAAGTAACCGCGACCGTCTTTATCGGTCTGGCCGCTCATTGTAATAGAGACGTTCTTAAGGTGATCGGTTTTGCTGAGCTCCTCGCGCATCTCCTGAACACTCATGGGTTCTTTCAGAGCGATCGAGACCACCGAACCACCAGTGAAGTCGATTCCATATTTCTCCGCGCCGCGAAGGCCGAAGACGAGGAAGCCAACGTTGATACAGATCAGTGAGATCATGCCCCACTTAGCGCGCTGTCCCATGAAGTTGAAGTTGGTCTTGTCGAGGATCTTGGCCATCTTCATTTCGGTCAGATACTCTTCGGAGACCATCCAGCCGTAGATAGCGCGGGTGACGAACAAGGCGGTGAACATGGAGCACATAATTCCGACCATGAGCGTCACGGCGAAACCTTTAATAGGTCCTGTTCCAGCTTTGAAGAGAATGAAGGCGGTGAGCAAGGTTGTGAGGTTGGCGTCAAAAATGGTCCAGAAGGCTCGCTCATAACCGGCTTGAATAGATTGTTTAAGACCCGCGTCTTTTTCTAGTTCCTCTCGAATACGCTCGAAGATCAGGATGTTCGCGTCCACCGCCATACCAGCGGTGAGCAGGATTCCTGCGATACCGGGGAGGGTGAGGGTGGCTTCGAAGATCGTGAGGATACCGAGGATAAGGACGAGGTTGAGGACCAACGCAATGTTGGCGATCAATCCACTTCCTTTATAGAACATGAACATGAAGGCGAGGACCAGGAGGGTCGCGGCGAAGATCGAGTATTGACCGATCGTCAGGGAGGCGCGACCGATGCTTGGTCCGACTTGCTCTTTCGATTGGAGAACAGGCTTGGCCTGAAGCGCTCCACCTTTAAGAACAACGACCACTTCGCGAATCTCTTTCTCCGAGAACTTACCAGTGATAATTCCTCGGTTAGAGATGGCGCTTTGAATGGTCGCTTGCTGTTTGATCTTACCGTCGAGAGTCACAGCCATGAGCTGCTGGATATTCTCGGAGGTCATTTTGTAGAACTTCTTGCCGCCGAAGGACCCCCAAGTAAAGCCGATGGCTGGGGCACCGCTGTCGCCCTGGGTGCGATAAGCATCCGCAAGGTAGTCACCGGAGACGCCTGGGTTCTTTAAGAGGACATAGTATTGGTTGCGTTCAGCGAGAGGCACGTCTTCGATGCCAGTGACCTTCTCATCTCTGAGCTTGCCGTCGTCATCTTTGAAGAGGCTCTCGTTGAGGGAGATATCGTATTTATCACTCTCTTCGCGGTAGCGGCCCTCGTCTTTGAGCTTGAGGATACGCTTGATTTGGCTTGTGCGCTCGGTTTGGTTGACGTCGGCGCTGTTGGGGACGATTTTGAAGGCGAGTTTACCGCTTCGTCCAACGACGCTTTCGATCTGGGCCAACTCAGTTTTGTTGACGCCAGGAACTTGAATGACAATGCCTAAGCGACCTTGCTTTTGGATCGTCATTTCGCGGAGACCGAAGCCGTCGAGGCGCTTCTTGAGCACTTCGATGACGTTGTCGGCGAGCTTCCGAGTCGACTTCTTCTGAGTCGAGACGATGAGCGAAGCGTCGGCTTCTCCACCATCAGGATCTTTGGGGTCGTAAGCGGTCTTGCTTATGTAGCTTAAGTCGAGGGTTTCACCGCTCTTCTTTCTTTCAAGGAACTCTTGAAAGTTAGCCTCCGAGTTCACTTTGACACCATCCATTTGGGTGATGACATCGCCGGTTGCTAGTCCCTGCTCTTTGGCAGGGGAACCGTCTTGCACGGCGGTCACGTAGACGCCCCGAGCAATTTGATCACCTTCTTTGGTGTCGCGAACCGAAAGACCGACCCAACCGCGCTCTTGGACCTTCAGTCGATAAATCAACTGAGCCCCGCCACGCAAGTCTAGACCGAGGTTGAGGGGCGCTGCGTAGAGCCCCCAAATTGCCAACGCGCCAAAAAAGGCGGTTAGCCCAAATTTCCATTTGTAGTTCTCGTACATGAGATCTCCGACACTCATCGACTGTTAGTTCAGTCTTCTTTTGCCAATCGTGTCTTGGCTATCTTTGATTCCGCTTCAGTCATTCTTAACCCCTGCGGGGTTATTTAGAATCCTTCTCCGACTCAGACGATTTGTCTGTTCCGGTTCCAGTTGCACTACCTGCGGTGTCTTGTTTCATTTGGTCAAGGGTGCCTGCGATTGCAGACTTGATAAAATGCATTTTCACACCTTTGGCATCATCAACTCTCAGGATGACTTCGTCACCTTTGACGTTCATGACAATGCCAACGATGCCTCCGTTTGTGACGACCTTGTCATTCTTTTTCAGCCCTTCCACCATCTGCGTCCGTTTCTTTTCC
>JARGOJ010000136.1:0-7425 GCA_029210225.1 Planctomycetota bacterium | reverse complement strand
TGAGGTTTGAAGATCAGGAAGTAGACAATGGCAAAGATGATGCCAAGCATGGCGAAGAAAGGTAACGGACTTTGCTCCGGCACTTCTTCTTGCGCGAGTGGCAATAACAAAGCCAAAAAAACGTGTTGCATGAGTTTCGTTGTCCAACCAAACCTAGAATTTGGTGTAGAGATTCACGGCTTTTCGATCCAGCAGTCCTATAAAGGAATGGAAGGATGGATCGAGGCGACTGGAACCTCAATAAAGTCAAAAAAAATGAGGCGGGATTTTACACTTAGAGGAGCGCAAAATCTTGAATCTCTTTAGAAAGTTCCGAAAATCCCTTAAGAATCAACGACTTAGACCCAAGAATTTAACCTTACGGGGCTCACTTTCCGGCGTTTTCCCTACCTTCTATAGATGATAGAGCTGCAGCCACGGCCTCACTCGCCGCGACGATTTCTGCGTCTCCACCACCAAGATAAACTCGTCCATAGGAGCCAAAGGCCCGAACTTCCAGGACATTGATCGGCGCGGCCTTCTCAGCTTCGTTGGCCGCGATCATCGCGTAACCCGCTGGATGAACCTCTAAAATCAGGAACGACTCACCCTTAAGCAAGAAGTTGCCGTGGCGCATCCGGTTGACCAACATCGTCTGGTGCGCGTCCACGCCTGTCAGGATCTGTTGAGTTCGAATCACAGGCTTCAAGCGATCCTGCTCTGTCAAACTGAGCTCTTCAAGAATCACATCGCCGGCCGCGCGAAGATCACCCTGGTCGAAGCTGTGAAGCTCCAAAAAACCAAAAGACCGTTCAACAATCATCATTCCAGGACGGGTCGATGTGCGCTTTAATGCGATGTCCGTCACTCGGTTGATGTCCATACCTGGCGCAATTTCAACGATGAGAGCGGACTGTTCTTCCTGTGGAAGAAATCCTGAAGCCACCGTTGCAATGAAAGATGCTGTTTGCGGTTGCAGGATATCGATGTATGTAAAGGTTCTTAAATCAACCATTCTTTTCTCCGAGCCAGACCAGCCAACAAGACCGGGGATTATAATGACCTTCATTCAAAAGCCCAAGAGCTGAGCACCATGAACAATGAAACAGATCCTCGCGAGGATCCTTTTGAGAAACTCAACATCACCGAAATGCGGGCCATGGCGGCGTTGGATCCGGGTAAATTGCTTCGTTGGATCACCGATTCAGGAAGCGCTTTTATTCTCGGAGTCGAACAATTTGCCGACGACCCCGACCGTTGGGGCGGTCTTTTTAGGCTCACCATCAACCGAAACCTTGAGCTTCACTTCATCCCCGACTTCAACACCGCCATGCTCGATGAGACGGAACTCCCTCAGTTCTGCATCATGCCCCACCCCCTCAAAGCCCACACCACCGTAGAAAGACAAATGCCCAGCCTCGATGAAGAGGACGAAGAGAAGCTCGACGCCGTCACCTTCTACACAAGCGTTGACGACTTTCGAATCTTCTGCGACGAGCTCACGGAAATCGTTCGGGAATGGCACGCCAACCCCAGCGACAAAGAATGCACGATGAGCTTCCCTTTCCTCCCCGAAAGCTACTTCCGAGAATTCGACGTCCTTGAATGGCTGAGCGAAACGGTCCTCGTCCATCCCTCCATCTTGAAAACCCGACAGTTCGACGGTCGCCTCGGCTACCCCGTCGTACCTCCTCAAAGCAACGAAGAGCTACTCGAAGACATCCCTCCTCCCTTCATCCCCGACGATGAAGAAGAGGAAGTCGACTGGGAATCCCTTGAAAAGAAAGAAGAGGTCAAAGACGAAGACTTCGAACGCCAAGAAGAAGAGTGGCTCGAAGAACAACGACGGCAACAAGGGTATTAGGAATCGCCCTCAACAAACACAGAATCCCGGGCGAAGAATAAATCCCGGGCGAAGAATAAATCCAGGGCGGTCACATGGGACCGCCCCTACACAGATTTTCACTTTGCTGTGGGCTCTGGGTCATATGATTGGCCATGCAGGGGCAGCCCTGTGTGACGGAACGACGGGGTTTGCTTCGTCTGTCCTACTTAAGATGTGAGAGTTGAGTTTGTGAGTCGAGAGCCTTGAGTTCTGAGAAGCCGCCGATGAGGGTGTCGCCGATGAGGACGATGGGAACGGTCGAGTGCTTCCACTCGGCTTTTTTCTTATCGAGTTCTTCTGGGTCGCCGGTGAGGTCGACGTTTTCGTGGGGGATGCCTCGTTGATCGAGGAGTTCGACGGCGGCTCGACAGAAGCCACACCAGCTTGTGGTGTAGAGAACGACAGGTCCGGTTGCGTGGTCTGGCATGGTTTAACCTCTAAGAATCCGATTGCGCACGGCTGAGTCCCCAGGCTTTTTCTGTCATGAGGGCTCGCCATTGACTGATGTTTTGGAACTTATCTATTTCTTTTCTCACGTCTGGTGTCAAGCGTTCTTCGGAAAGTTGATCGATGATGGCAAAGACAGAGATATCGGCCCGACTGAGCGCTGAGCCCACTAAATAATCTTGTCCTTCAAGCATCGCATCGATGGCTTCAAAGCACTCATAAAGCTCTTTTCGCACGACAGCCTCGCCTTTGAGGGCTACGCCTTGCGTTCGGGCACGACCACCCACTTCTTTGCGGGCGATGGCCGGGGCTACAATTTTGACAAGCGGAGGATAATGCTCATTAAAGAAACACGTTTTGAGTCTTTTGAAATTTGCTGGGACCAGCCAACGCAGATAGACCGCATAAAAATAGAGGTTCTCATCGGCCCAGTCTTCGAGGACCCTTATCATCGCTCGCTCTTTGGGATCTTTAGAGTCGAGGGGGGGCTCGGGATACTTCTTGTCGAGGTAGGTGATGATGTCGCTGCTATCGACGATGATCTCGCCTCCGTCTTTGATCGCCGGGACTCGCCCCCGAGGGTTGTGCTTCTTAATTTGGGCGGGCAAAATGACATCAATGACCTCGTAGTCGAGGCCCTTAAAACGCAGCGTCAGCTGAGCCTTCCAGCAGGGAGGAGAGATGGTTGCTCCCTTGATGAGGCCGGGGTATTGAATGACTTGGATCTTCGCCACAAGAGATTCCTTCTATATGCAGGCCGGTAAAATTCGCGGGGATTTTAACGAGACGATACCAGAGAAGACATCTCTTCCTGGCGAAGAATGGGTAAGATTAGCCCGGGAAAAGAACTCCCTTTGAAAGGACGATTCTTTGGAGTCCAATCCTCGTCCACGGTCTTTCGCTAAGGCCGCTGTCGATGATATCTCGCGCCTTGGCCGCATCACCAATGTCCTTTTTCGCTATGGCTTCTCCGGTGTCGCGACCTCGGTTGGTCTTGGGGAAGGGACCGCCGAGGCTGATGGTTCGCAGCCGAATGTCGATGTTCGGAAGGACCCCAAGGACGCGGCTCGGCGCTTTCGAAAAATGCTTGAAGAGCTTGGACCAACCTTCGTCAAGGTCGGGCAAATTCTCTCGACTCGCCGCGATTTACTCCCTGCGGTTT
This sequence comes from Planctomycetota bacterium, assembly GCA_029210225.1. Taxonomy (GTDB): domain Bacteria; phylum Planctomycetota; class J058; order J058; family JARGOJ01; genus JARGOJ01. Next base: position 3,952 of record JARGOJ010000136.1, on the reverse strand, counting down.
TTGTTGAAGAGCTGTCCTTACTTCAAGATCAAGTACCTCCCCTGCCCTTTTCGGATGTCAAGGAAGCGGTGGAAAAGGGCTTAGGGGACAGCATCGAGAACCTCTTCGCCCACTTTGAAGAGACGGCTCTCGCGAGCGCATCCATCGCTGAGACGCACCTGGCTCGCCTCCATGATGGCACCGAGGTTGTGGTTAAGGTTCAGCGCCCGGGCATCGCAGACACGATTCGTAGCGACTTAGACCTGCTCTTTCTGTTCGCGAAGTTCCTAGAGGCGACCATCGCAGAAATGGAGCTTTATGCTCCTGGGGAGATCGTCGCGGCCTTAGATGATGGCCTGACGATGGAGCTTGATTTCTATAAGGAAGCATCGAACCTTGAGCAGTTCGCCGAGAACTTCAAAGACAACCTAGATGTGAAGATACCGCACCTGTTTCGCTCTCATTCGGGGCGAACTGTGATGACCATGGAGCGAGTCAGCGGTCGAAAAGTCGCAGATATTGAACCCGGGAGCGAAGAAGGACGACGTTACACCAAGGTGTTCATTGAGACATTGTATTTAATGATCTTTGAGTATGGTCTCTTTCACGCCGATCCCCATCCCGGAAACGCATTCATTACCGACGACGGTCAATTGGCGCTGATTGATTTTGGTCTCTGCGGATACCTGACGCCGTCTCAACAGGATCACTTAGTCACCCTTATTGTGGCGGTGATTGCTGGGGACGTCGATGGGACCGCCCGGGCCTTACTCAGAATGGGTCGCCCCCTCGGTCATATACATATGGCTGAGTTTAAGGCCGAGGTTTCGAAAATACGGGACAAGTATCTAAGGAAGTCTATTCGTAAGATTGACGCGGCGGCTTTCTCGAATGAATGTATCGACGCGGCTCAACGCTTTCGCATACGCCTGGCCACTGAGTATGCGCTACTTGTAAAGTCGGGGGCGACCATCGAGGGGATCGTACGAACGCTCGACCCGAAGTACGATATTTTAAGCGCCGGCCAGATGTATGCGCGGCGCATGTTGACGCAGCGTTATTCTTCTCCGAGGCTTATGCAAGAGGCCTTTGGTGGGCTTATGAGCCTAAGTTATTTCCTAAAAGAAGTACCCGATCAATTGAGCCAAATCTTAATGGACGCCGAGGGTGGGACGCTTCAGATTCGGTTGGAAAATCAAGAGCTTAAAGAATTGATTCAGCAGGTTAATATTCAGACAACTCGTCTGTTTATGGGCCTTTGTTGCGCGGCGCTGACGATCGCGACGCCCCTTGTTTATCAAAACGACCCCTTTCTCATTCGAGGAATACCCATTGCAACGATTGTCTGTGGATTGACGGCCACTTGGCTTTGTTGGCTTGGCTTGGGGTGGCACTTATTTGCAGGACGGGCTTGGAAGATTCGACTCTCGCCATTTTTGAAATTGCTTCGCGGACGCTGGCGACGATTCACGAAGGAGGAGTTTAAAGAGTGAAGAAGAATGTGCTCCCCTATGTTAATTCAATCATTGTCATAGCGTTCATCGCGAGCTACGCGCTCTTCGAATACGCAGATCGTCAGGGTCTGAGTGAGCAAGATGGCAGTCAGTCGACGACGCGCTCTGTGGTGAAAGAATCTCCAGTTAAGGACCGTGATCGAGTGGCTTTGGCGGGGGTGTCAAACCCGGATTTATTGAAGCGTGTTGACGCCTTGGAATTGCGTGTCGGGGAGTTGAAGAGTCAATTGGCCCAGGCCCGAAAAGAGATGAAGGAGGCGGCGCCAACGCTCGGTGAAAAGGCCGGTGTCAAAGGTGAAGACTCAGGTTTGGCTATGAGCGAGGGCATCGAAGTCTCGAAAGCTGCGCTGAAAAAACTGGTGAAGGCACAGATTAAAGAGGTCAATGAAGAAGCCAAGAAAGAGTGGGCTGCGAAGGCTAAAAATGGCGGGCGCAAGTCGAAGAACTTATCGGCGGTCTCAGAAGAATTGAATCTTAGCGCCAATCAAGAACAAGATATTGGCAACCTTATTGAGGGTCTGGAGAAGGAGGCATACAAGACTCTCTTTAAGGTCAAAGATGAAGAATTGAATACTCTGCTACAACAGTTACAACAAGCGAAAACCGATCCGAAGTTAAAGTCGGAGCTTCGCGAGAAAATGATGATCAATTGGACGAAGAACTCCAAGGACATTTCGGTCCTCTACATTAAATTTGACAGCCAATTGAGAAAAATATTGCCCGCCGATCAGGTCCAGAAGTTCTATTCCTACAAGGTCAAGCGGGACAACTCACCGTACCCCGACCTGGAAGAATACTTTAAAGAGCCCGAAGAGAAGAAATAACGAGTCTAAGACTTTTCTAATCACGGATTATGGCCATGAGACAATTGCTCTTCATTTTACTCATTCCTCTCTGTCTCTCATCGTGGGGCTGCGCTGGCCCGGCATTGACAGGGATGAGTTACCGCGCCGACCATTACCGCGTTGTGACCGACGGTGAAGACCTTGATTTTGCTAAGAACGTCGGGCTAGAAGCGGAGCGTCTTCATCGTATCCTCGCCGGTTATTTCAAAAATAAAGGAGAGACTGAGCACTGTCAGATTCAAATCGCGACGAAGTTCACGAGCTATAAATCACTTCGGAAAAAGTCCATTTCCTCTGGAGAATTTCACACTGGTTTTTTTGTCTCTCCGACCATTCTTGTCTCTTGGGCAAACGCGACGCGAGGCCGAGAAATATTAGCTCATGAGTTAATTCATCACTTTGTTGAAGAGACGATGCCTGATTTAGAAGATTGGAAGAATGAAGGCTTGGCTTTAGCTCTTGAAGGAAGCGCGGTGCCTCTTGAACAGACAATTGTTTGGGAAGGTCAATTGGAGGCTGCGGTCAAGGTCCAGCGGTGGCCTGCTCGCGATCACAATATTCGGGGACTTCGATCGATGAAACCCGAGCGCTTGAAGGTCTATTTCAAAACGTTAAACAGCTTCGACAAATTTTCCTCTGACAGTGTTGAGCGCCACATCATCGCGTTAGTCGTTCGATATGGGTTGGAGAAAGGGAATTGGTCGAGCCTCAAGGACATCAAAGATTGGAAGCCGAGCTTCGCCGGTTTTCAAGCGTGGCTCGGTGGCGCGGGACCGGCCTGGCAAGGCCCCTACCGGCCGCTTTTGACTCCGCGGAAGAAATCGCCGTCGCCCTTCGGAAAGCTGCCGGTCACCTATCAATTTCCAAAGTTAAAAGGAAGCAAGTTAGAGTCGGAGCACTTCGTCATTCAATCCGATCGGTCCTCGTCCTTTCGAATTGGTAAGCTCTTGACGCTCGCCGAGAAGTATCACAAGGCCTTTCGTCAATATTGCGGTCTCCCTGAGATTCCAAAGGGAACGCTGAAGAGTGAAGAGAAGGTTTTGCTGTATCTCTTCGGCGATAACCGCGCCTTTTACAAGGCTCAATTCAACAAGGGCCATCGCTATTGGGAACGTCTGCCTGGGAAGAAGCGTCGCCGAGTCTTGTTTTGTTGGGATGGAAGCAGGACTTTTCCCGACAACTACCTGAACTCTCGATTTATTGAAATGGTCGTCAATTGCTTCGCCGATAAGTATCTGGCAAAGACGCCGTATTGGTTCCGAATGGGGCTCACAGTGGCTCTCAATCACAATGAGAAATATGCGGCTCGGAATCCATTCCGCTGTCCTGTGACGGCGACCTCGAACACTCACACAGACTCATTGTATTTCGAATATCTGGAAGAACTGCCGAGCTACAGTAAGGTGCAGTTTGAGCAAGCGCCCTGCCGCAGCTTCGCGGGGTTGGTGGCGCGCTTTGGCTTGGAGACGCAGGGCTGGAAAAACCTCTCTGAAGCTGAGGGCTGGGTTCCTGATGGGCGCGCTTTTCTTAAGTGGTTTCGCGGCAGTCGTCCTCATTACTACAGATACTTTCACAAGCGCTTTTTGGCGCTCAATGAAAAGGCCAAGAAATGAA
>JARGOJ010000135.1 GCA_029210225.1 Planctomycetota bacterium | reverse complement strand
CCAAAGTAGAATTGGACCCTCGATCCCACAACGACGCTTTCAGTGAACTTAAAAGCCTCATCGAGCAAGACCTTCGCCACCCAGCCCACAGCTCCCCATATATGTTCCCTGCCAAGTCACGGCAAAACCAAAACCTCTGCGCTTTCCTTGCTCGAAACGCGTCAAAAATCGCGGACATCGTTGCTCAGGCTCTCTCTCCCGATGAAGCGCGGGAGCAAGTGAAGCAAGTGCTCAAAAAATACGCCGGTCCGGGCCGCCAAAGGAGCTCAACCATCTTAAAAATCCGCGTCCTGAGAGAAGCGCTCGTAGTCGGAGAACGCGTGCCTATTGAGGTCTACCTGACTGACGGTCTCGGCATGCGGAACATGACCAACCGCGTGCAAATCACCGTCGAGCCCAGCTTCCGCGCCGAAATCAACGACAACATCCTCAAAGCGAATGCCCCAGGCCCTATCCGTGTGGTGGCTCAATCCGACTCCGAGCGCTCTGAGTTAGACCTCTTCATCAAACCCAGCATCAACGCCAGCATTGAAACCCTCGACTCAAGACGCTCGAAGACTGGAGACGACGTCAATTACGCCGAGACAAAGCCCCTGGAACGTCCGCCAGAGGACGACGACGAGGCGGTCCCGAGCCTGGATGCCATGGCGAACAATGTAACTTTGATCACGGGAGCCCTCCCGTCCTCCCCAGACGACGCACCGACACTGATTACCCCAAACCTACATAGTTCACCGAGTGCCTACGATAGGCCCATCGCTCCCAGCCAAAGAGACGCCGACGAGACTCCCACTCAGATGCTTGGCAAGCAAGCAGAATCTGCCCCCCAGCCTAATGCGATGCCCCCATTACCTCCGTTGCCTCCCGCTCTCCAAACTCCCGTTGGAGAAGTGATCGCCACCACTATGGACCCAGGGCTTATCGCAACCGCCTTTGAGCCAAACAGCACCACCTACGAACCAGCAGCAGGGCGGGGCACCGCACGATTTTTCGGCAAGGAAGAGCAATCGGAGCTGCTCAATACCCATCGGGCTGGCTTCAATCACATGGTCCTGGCTTTGGTGATCATGAGCCCGGAGCCGGCGTCTCGGCCCTATGAAGTCCTTATTGACGGCCAAGCATGCCTGCGATTTGGCAGCGGCTTTTTCCAACACTTCCTGCTCCGGCCAGGCGGCCGATCAATTAATATTGAACTTGAGTCCCAAGGAAAGTGTATTGTCCGAGATCGTCTCGATCTCACATGGACTTGCCCTGAATCGCCCCAAGGCCAAGACGCCGATAGCCCCGCTGTCTGCATTGAAATGTTTTGGCGCTTCAAGGAAAATCAGAGTCAAGCCCGCAGTCGAGTCCGGGTCCTCGCGACCAGCCGGTTTGTCTCGCTCTCTGATGGTCAGAGTGGTCAAGCCCTCAGGATGGTCCGGAAACCAGGCGACGTCTATTCTGGGAGCCTCGACTTGGGCAGCGAAGCTCGCAAGATCTCCTTTCTATCCCGCACCGGAGAACACTCCATCGATCTCCAAACAAAGCGCAACAAGGCGCAGTGGTCCTAAACTCTATGTCAAAAAATCAGTCGACGGCCAGCCAAGACAAAGACGCCTCACGGATGAGCCTCGGCCAGAAGATCTTCTCCGTCGGCCTCGCTTTCCTTATCGCGAGCTTCGTGATTCGGACCTTCGTCTCCGGAAGCTCCGCAGAACTCCAAATGCCATGGGACAACGCCTTTATCTCCGGCCTCATGCTCCTCAGCGGTCTGCTCGTTGTCGGTGGACAATTTCTTAGCTCTAAAGACGAAGATCAACGGCTGGATTTGGCTCCCGAGCAATCCCTGGCGTGGCCACTGCTCGCCCTCTTCGCCTCGCTTGCTATCGGTCTCATCCCGGCGGTCGACGCCGACCTTGCGCTGCGGCAGGCGCTCAATTTCTTCTCGATGTTCTTCTTCTTCGCGCTCTTGCTTCGCTTGCTCAAAGACCAAGCCTATAGCCTCAGCTTCCTGAGCTTGGGCCTTAGCCTCTCCCTATTATTCTCCCTCTATGGACTGTACGAGTTTCACGTCGAATACCCCATGGTTCAAAAGCTCATTGAAAACGGCAGCATTGATGCTCCCAACTTCAACGAAGACCAAATGCGCGAATTTCGATATCGCCTCCAATCTCCCGCAGCCATCGGACCTTTCCTCATCGCCAACCTCCTCGGCGGCTACCTCGCCATGTGGTGGCCCGTCCTCATCGTCATCGCTGCCTGGCTGTGGAAACGTGGTCAACGTCTCACGATCCTTGCTCCTGTTCTTGGCTTGGTCATCATTGCTTTGGGAATGATGTACACGAAGTCGAAAGGCATCATTCCTGCCTCAGTCGCCGCTGTCTGGCTGCTCATCTGGCTCTGGCCAACAGCAAAATCAACAAACTCGGACCCCAAGACGACTCCTGAGACCAAAGACAAAGCCGAAGTCGATACAGACAGCAAGGAAAACGCCGAGAACAGCAGCACTGAGACGGTTCATACGGGGGACGCGGATTCGGCCCCTCGGAAAACCCTGAGCAAACGCCGCAAAGCCCTCTTGGCAGTGACTCTCGCAGGTCTCTTTATGGTTGTCGCCGGACTCGGCATTTTCGCTAGAAACCGAGAGGCCTACGGCTTAGGACTGTCCCTCCAGGTGCGCCTCGAATACTGGCAAGCCGCGACGGGTATGTTCAAGGAGAACCCCGCCCTTGGCGTTGGTCTCAACAACTTCCGCTCTCACTACACACAGCATAAGGTGGAGCGCTCTGAAGAAACAAAGTTCGCCCACAACACCTTCTTTCAGGTCCTCGCCGATCAAGGACTGCTCGGCCTCTTTGTCTATCTCTGGCTCTTGATCTCCCTCATCCGTGAGGCCACTTCCCCTTCCCAAAGCGACGCTGAAGAAGTGAAGAAGCGGGGTCCTCCAAAGGTCTTGGTTGTTGTGGGCGGAGTGATACTCGGCTTTCTCTTTCTGATGGCCACCTCAGGGCGCTATGGCCTGACCTTCCAGACATTTCTGGGCCTGGTGATGGTCATCGCGGCGACCCTTGGCTGGTCTCATTTGCTGTCGAAGTTCGAGGACACAGAAGGGCGAGACGAATATCTTCGAGCCGGTCTACTTGCTGGCTTTGGAGCATTCTTAGTTCACGGAGCCTTCGACTTCAGCTTCCACAGCCACGGCTTGCTCATCAATGGACTCTGGCTCTTGGCCCTCGCCTTAAGAATGGGTCGCAGCAGCGGAGCTCCCAGCTCTGCTCTAACCCAGAAGATCTGGATTGTCCCGGTCGTAGCAGCCTTCCTAATCTTGGCCATTTGGCCATCACAAATGCGCAAGCACGGAGAGTATTTCACCCGGGGGCGGGATGGCTATTTCACAGCCTTGAAGGTCTATCGCGATGCCCAAGGTGGGACTCAAGATCCGGGGACCATTCTCAAGCTTCTTGAGGACGCTGCCACCGACTTGCGCGTCGCTCGTGACGCCTACGACAAGGGAGTCAGCGTCCATTTTACTCTCGGAGAAATCTGCGCCAATCAGTGGCGAGTCTCTGGTTACCAAGAAGAATACGCAATCGCCGCATTGAAGTCTTACAACGATGCGATCGAGCGAAACGCGATGAGCGCCGACCTATACTTCCGCAAAGCGCTCTTCCTCGAAGAGTGCTTTCTGCAAAAGCGAAAGTCCGGCGCGGCCGATACCGGAAGTGATAGCGAAATTGTCAAAACCTTTGAGAAGGCCGTTGAGCTTTACCCAACTCAGCCTCGCTATCAGTATCATTTGGGACGTTGGTATCTCATTCAATACGAGGCCGGACGACGCGCAAAGTCGCTCAAAGTCGAACAGTTGAATAACTTGAAGAGCCGCGGGATCAACACCCTCCAGAAAGCCCTCGAAACCCACGAGAAAGCGCGCCTGGAACGAGTTCAACTGATGAAAGAACAGATATCACTGACAAAAACGCTCCTGGAGCGTTACAAAGACTGATTCAGACGCTTTGTGACCGGGGCAAAAGTAAAGAGACTTCGCAATTTTCTTGGAAGTCAGTAGAATGCGCGCCTATAAGAGCTTGATTGTCCGAGAATTGCCCTACGCGATGGGTTGGAGTCTCCCGTGAACCAAGAAAATAGTGATCGCCGTCGCGATTACACCGTGAATCGGCCCGTTCAAGTCGTCTACACCACAACATGGCTGGCCTCGATCACCTTACTCCTCGTCTTAGCGATGCTCTCGTACAACTGCTTTCAATTGAACGATAGACTCCAAGACCTCGACGTCAATGTTCTGGGAATGAATGGCTTCATTCTGCTCGGCGTTCTCGCAGCCTTTTTAGTCGTCATCTCCCTCGGCCTTTGTGTCTATGCCATTGTCATGACTCACCGGATGCTCGGATCAAGCTTTCGAATTAAAACCGTTCTGCAAGAAATGCGCAAAGGGAATTGGTCGGAGCGAGCAAAGCTAAGAGATGGGGACTATTTCTTAGATGTTGCTCACGAATTGAACAGCTTCATGGATGAGCACAATCCTCAAAGCAAAGAAAAATCCGAGACAGATCAAAGCGTTGAGACAGACGACGAAGCCAAGTCCTAGGATCCCTGAACAGTCTTTCTCATGACCGCCTTCGTATCTCTACCGAATCGTTTTTGACACATGCGCGCATAGAAGTAGACAAGCTTGGTGAGGAAGTGATAAGGCTTGGAGAAGGCCAGAACGTCGTACCAGACCTCGTTTGTCTCCTGGTTCCATTCAATCAGAAAACGCTCCTCTCCAGCTTCCACATGGGTTGGCAAGGTTCCATAAGCGAAGCCAAAGCGCTTCACCTTTTGCGAATTCATCTCAATCACGTCATCAACGGTGTAAATAATTCGCGAGAGGCAAAGGGTGTGAAGAAACAATTGCGAGCTGGAAACCGCCGCGATCACACCGGCTTCAATGGGAACTTTATCCTTCCGGCGAAGCTGTCGGACCCAACCCAAATCGAACATCTTCCAATTCTTCATAGCTTCGATGCCTTTATGGAAATCTTCTTCTCCAAGTCCAAGCTGAATACGGTTGTGGTCGACGGTGTAGCCCTTTGGATCAGTTTGCTTGGTGATTTCTATATCAGGATAATTATAATCAGCGCTCTCAACGAGCTTGACCTGCTCTTCGACAGATTCTTCACTGAGCATTCGTAAACTAAACATGGCTGAAAGTGCCCCCAAGGAAAAGGACGAAAAATTGAGCGACCGATCACAAAGTCATCTTGTCTGGATCGACCTGGAAATGACAGGCCTGGACCCAAAAGATTGTACGATCATTGAGATAGCTTCAATAGTGACCAACAACGAATTGGAGGTCATCGCCGAGGGACCGAACCTCGCCATTCACCAGCCAGACGCTGTCTTAGATGCGATGGATGAATGGAACACCCGTCAACACGGCGGATCCGGACTGGTCAAGCGAGTCAAAGAATCGAAGATCTCCTTGGAAGATGGCCAAAATCAAACCCTCGCCTTTCTAGAGAAATACGTCGACCCAGGCAAGGCAACGCTCTGCGGGAACTCCATCGCTCATGACCGGCGCTTCCTAAGAGCCTATATGCCCAAGCTTGCCGATTTCTTTCACTACCGGCTCCTCGACGTCTCCTCGATCAAGGTTCTCGTTCAAAGATGGTATCCAAGCGATAAACACGCCCCGGCAAAATCGGAGGGCCATCTCGCCCTCGATGATATTCGCGAATCGATTGAAGAGCTTCGCTACTACCGAAAGGCCATCTTCAAGTAAGCGCTGAAGCCGTCTCGCTAGGAGACTCGTTTAGCAGGGCTGTGAGTCTCGCAATATCTTCAGCGTTCGGCGCTTGACCGCGAAAACGGAGCTCACTATATTTCCTCGCGAAGGCGCCAAGAGATCTCGCGAGGTCCTCTGACATTCCCTGCACCTTAGATTTTTCCAGGTGTTCCGCAATCTCTATGGGTGTCATTTGGCTCGGCCGTGACCAGCCATTCTCCTCAAGCTTCCTGTCAAACTCAGCGAGCACTGCCTTGAATTGAAGCTCATGGGAAGCAAAGGAGTCCGGGCTGAATTCAGTCCTCAGTCTCGTTCCCGACACCATTCTTGCGGCGCGCCGTCTTCGATAGGCGAGTCCAAACAGCAAGATCAATGTCAGAGATGAGAATATCGCCCGCAGCGGAGTTCTAAAGAACCAAAGCAGCCCATACCCAATCTGAGAGAAGAGCCATAAGAGGAATTCCTTGACGGAGAACTCTTGGCTTCGGACATAGAACTCCATTAAGAACTTCCAAATCGCCGCGCTTATCTTCTCGATGATATTCGCTTGACTGTGAAGCTCATTTTCTTGACGTCCGGCGGGAGGAGTCGGGTCGTAGGTGGCCCAGCCCTTCTCGTCAAAATAGGCCTCGACCCACGCATGGCCGTCCGATCCTCGAACTGTGTACGTATTGTTTGAACGATCAATGTCGTGGCAAACATAGCCAGCTACATATCGTGTCGGGATATCAATGGAACGAAGCAACAGCGCCATGCCGGCAGCGAAGAACTCACACCAGGCATCTTTCTTATTGGTTAGGAAATCCTCGATTGGATCTTTGAATTTCGGATCCTTGTCAAACTCTAAGGTATAGCCATAGTTCTTGTGGAACCATTGCTCGACAAGGAGAGCCTTTGCCTGCGGGGTCTTGCCGGAGGCTGTAATTTTCAATGCGAGCGCTTTAAACTTGTCCCTAAGCTCATCGGGGACGTTTGTGAGTCGCTCGCGATCTTGAGGCGTGAGCATTGCAGGGTGGCCTCTCCCAGCGAGCTCATCGCCAACCAGCACACCATATTCCTGAGCGCTCACAGCACGATTAAGCGAGGCGGTTCCCGTTCGTGAGAAGTAGATCTTCGAGTTTGAAATTGCCAGAGCCCGAGATCGCAGCGGCAAAAAGAGAGTTCCAGCTTTTTGACTGACCACTAGAACACGATCGTGGCGTAGCTTATCTCTCGCGGCGGTGTCAAGACTTGGCATGGGCCCGACAATGTCAGCGCCTACGTGCTTTGCCCAGAGGAAGTCACTTTGGCTTTTCGGAGTGAATGGAGGATCTCCGGGCCAAGGGTCAATCAAAACCCGCTTCATGGGCTTCGCAAACCACATCCCTCCGAATTCATAGGTTTGAAAGCGTTTGCCGACTAAGTTGACGATTCCCTGACTTGACTCGGGCTTGTACCAGAGCACCACGGAACGGCTTTGAATATTTCGACGGAAGCGCCCGATTCGGGTTTGATCAATGAAGCCCCCATTCGCGCCCGAACGCATCAATCTCGCGAGGCTGACGCCATATTCCCGCTGAAAATACTCCACTCCTTGAGCCCCAGCGACTGTCAATCCGAGCAGAGATATGACGAAGAATGCAAGCCAACCCCGGTAACGTTTCACATGCTTTTTAGTCATGCGAAACTGTGGGTAACTTTGCCGGCTAAGTTCCGTGAGCCAGAGAACAAAAACCACCGCAAAGCACATCATGATTGGATGGAAGTATTCGACACGTTTGTGATGCCCACCGACGTTTCCTGACAGCATGATCATCGCTCCCCCTAAGGCGGCGAGGTTTCGATGAATCAGTAAGCTGCGAGCCTGAAACGCGAGCACGACGGGTAAGAATGCGGCCATGTAGGCGAGGAAATACGTTGCTCTTCGAGTCAAAAATGGAGAAAGAACCGCGCTCTCCCGAACATCCTCTCCAATAAGATTATCTAATGCGAGCGCGATCGCGCCGACGAAGAGATAGCTGAACAGTCGCCAAAACGTGGTTTTCAGTGGCTGCCATTTGAGCCAATGGGCGCCCATCGCGGCTAAGAAAGCAAGACCCCAAATCGCTTCCACATACAGACTGTTCGCCAGGGATACATAGCCAAAAAAGAGTGATAATCCGCCCAAGAGAGAGAGTTTAATATCTTGCTTGGGGGCTTTGGTCTTCACGCTCATAGGCTACTTGGTCCATTTTCGACGTCTTGAACTGTCAATTGAACGGTTGGGCGTCCAGTGATTGTTTCGGCCCCAACGATGGGATCGGTACAAGCTTGGTCTCTAATGAGAATGACTTTTACAGCGGCTCCCAGGTCGGTCACAGTTTGAACAAAGCGAGCCCGATGCTCATCCCAATCCAGGAGGACAAAGACAACACTGGCAATCTGAGATATCTCATCCATTAATTCAGGAATAATTAATTGAAATGGATACTCTTCGGTGCCTTCAAGACACGCCAAAACCTCAAGGATGTTCTCGACAAAGGCGAGGTTACGACCGGCCTGTAAGCGATATAAACTCGGCCCGGCCGCGAAGATGTCAATCACCGTTTCTTGTTTCGCTAATTGGTCCGCAACCGCCGCTGCAATTGAGACCGCCGCCTCAAATTGATTGTCTTTTTCTGGATGGCCTTTTTGCAATTGAGTGTCCAAAACAAGCGCGACCCGGCAGAAGTATTCCTCGTGATACTCCTTGACCGCCGGCTTACCCGTGCGCGCCCAACTTCGCCAATCGATGTCCCTAGGATTATCTCCTTCACGATAATCCCTGATCCCCAGGAACTCCGGAGATTCTCCAAGATTCGAAGTGAGCGCCATTCCTCCAGGTTGGTGACGCATGGAAATGGGCAAATCGAGGTGTTCGAGGGGAGTAAAGTTAGGGAGGACAAGAATATCGTCGACGACATCTTTATGAAACTTGCCGCGACGCCATATACCGAAGGGAAAAATAGTCTCTGCCCGCAGGCGATCAAGGCGATAAAAACCTCTCGTCGGCAGGTGAATCGCCAGGGGTACCGCCAGCTCTTCCCCAGGGGCCAGCACTTCGATAACCCGAGCGGCGGCGATGTCATGGCCGCCGTCCAAGTTGTGCTCTTCGCTCTCGCGCATGTCCTTCGGGTAGGCGGGGGTGAGGGTTGCCGGTAGCTCGACTTCATGAATCACAAGGTCATAAATGTGACGCCACCGACTGTTGTTCTTTACCTGCACCTGATAGTCGAGGGTTGAGCCTGCTTTGCTTCGAGTCGAGAGTTCACGGCGCGTGGTCACGCGGGGAACCGGGGCAAAAGCTGGGATGATGAGGATGAAGAAGAGGACGACCGCAAACCAGTGCATTTCAGCGAGATGAGGAGCCATGCTGAGAATTGTCGTGATCGAAAAGAGGGAGAGTATGCTAAAGCCGAGAGGTGTCATTTTCTCTGATTGAAGCCTGTTAATGGCGGAGACGACGAAGCTCTTTTTCGCTAATCCGCTAGGTTCAACAGTCTTGAGCGCCGACTCAAGTGTTTTACGAATGCTCGTTTCACTTCCCTTTGCTGGGGTGTTATCGGCGACGGCGTCAGATTTGTCGGGTGAAGATGGCATGGAACTCACAAGGTCTTCATAAACGGCGAGGATTCGCTTTGTTCACTATATTAAGATATTGCCATAAGAAATCGAACGGTGGAGTCGGGAGGCTCATTTGAATGAAAGCAGTCGATCAGGTCGACATGAATCGGGCGATCTGAAAGGGTCTCGAAAACTGTCCCTGGTTGATCTCGTGCAAGCATTGCAGAGCAAGATCGCTGAGAAGACGAAGCTCATCGACTCGAAGTCACGGGCCTTGATCGAGAAGCAACGCTTTGTCGAGAATGTCATTGCCTCTATGGGGGACAGCGTCGTCATTTTCGATGCTGATGGTCTGATTCAGTCTGTAAATCCCGCGACGATTGACTTGCTTGGCTATGAGGGGAAGGAGCTGATCGGGCGTCCGGCCAGTCTGTTATGGGCCCGTCCCGAGCAGGCCAAGCTCTTTCGGGGCGAAGAGTTTGCAAAGCTCTTAGACGGCCAGGGCTTGTCCATGTCCGATTTGTTCTACCGCGGTCGTCGGGGAGAAGAGATTCCGGTGAATTGGCGAGGATCACCTATCACGGATGACGATGGTTTGGTTAAGGGCTTTGTTGGGATTGCTAGGGATGCTCGCCTGGAGTTAAAGGTGCAATCGGAGAAGTTGAAGGCCATTCGAACGATGGCTGCGAGCGTGGCTCATGAGATTCGCAATCCGTTGAACGCGATCCAAAATTCCGTCGGCTTGTTGCGGCGAGATCTAGATTTATCAGGGGATGACGAGGAGTTGCTCGAGATTGTTCATGAGGAAACATTGAGGATTTCGAACATCGTCCAGCAGTTCCTGAAGTTTGCTCGTCCGGCTCCGGCAATGATGGAGCTTGGTGATATCGGATCGTTGATACGAGATACGATGACCTTGCTTAACAATGATGAGCGGGTCACTGAGCATCACAGCTTCGACTTGGAGCTCCCCGATGATTTGCCGATGGCGCGGCACGACAAAGACAAAGTCAAGCAGATCATGTGGAACCTCCTAACGAATGCTCTCGATGCCTTGCCGAAGGGGGGTCACATTGGGGTGAAGGCTCGGGCGCTCGACGACAGTGGGGTTGAGATCTCGGTTCGCGATAATGGACCGGGAATTCCGGCGGCGATCTTACCGAAGATCTTCGAGCCCTTTATGACTTCGAAGAGTCGAGGAAGCGGCCTTGGGCTTGCTATTGTGAAAGCGATCATGGATTCTCATGGTGGTGATCTAAGAATTAAGACAAGCCAGGGTCAGGGGACAACGTTTCTCCTGCGATTCCCAGGTCAGGTGAACGCTGATCCAGAAGGGGTTTGACGTGGCGCATGCGCTTGTAGTCGACGATGAGAAGAATGTCCAGAGGACCCTGTCCATCACGCTTTCCAGAGCTGGCCATGTGGTCGATGTCGCGAACTCGGGGGAGGAGGCGATCGATAAGATCAACAAGACTCTCTACGACTTTGTCGTGACCGATTTGAAGATGGGAGAGGTTGATGGTCTGGGTGTTTTGACGGCGGTCAAGGAGCGAGATCCAGAGACCGAGGTGATCTTGATGAGCGCCCACGGATCGATCGGGAGCGCAGTTCAGGCGATGAAGGATGGCGCTCACGACTATTTAGAGAAGCCCTTTTCTCCGGAGGAGCTGCTGCATACGGTGGCGTTATGCCTTGAACGCCGTGATTTAAAGAGTGAAGTCCGGCTATTGAAGAGGAGCTTGGAGGACCCAAACGACCCAGACTTGATTGTCGGGGAATCGAAGGCGCTTAAGCGGATCTTAGAAGACACAGAGAACTACGCGAAGAGCGACTC
This sequence comes from Planctomycetota bacterium, assembly GCA_029210225.1. Taxonomy (GTDB): domain Bacteria; phylum Planctomycetota; class J058; order J058; family JARGOJ01; genus JARGOJ01. Next base: position 1,984 of record JARGOJ010000135.1, on the reverse strand, counting down.
AACGGTGTTGATTACAGGCGAGACGGGAACGGGTAAGGATCTCTTGGCGCGGACAATCAAGCGCCAGAGTTTGAGGAATAATCGTCCTTTCGTCACGGTGAACTGCGCGACCATTCCAAAGGCGTTGTTTGAGAGTGAGCTATTCGGTCACGTGAAGGGTGCGTTCTCTGGTGCTTTGAGAAACAGGAAGGGTTTGGCTCACGAGGCGCATCGGGGGACTTTGTTCTTGGATGAAATCGGCGAGATGCCCTTGGACGTTCAATCCCAGCTGCTTCGTTTTCTTGAGAGTGGAGAGATTCGGCCCCTCGGTCAGAACTCGAATGTCATTGTCGATGTGAGGGTAATTGCTGCGACGAATCGAGACTTGAAGCAGTTAATCGATGAGAAACTGTTTCGCAGTGACCTTTACTATCGGCTGGATGTCTTGTCTTTGCATCTGCCGCCGTTGAGAGAGCGCCGCGACGATGTGGACGCCATCGTCGATCGAAGCTTGACTCGCTTGTCGAAGCGCATTGGTCGGGAGAAGCCAAAAATCACTAAGGCGAGCTTACAGAAGTTGCGGGCGTACGATTGGCCTGGGAATATCCGGGAGCTGCAAAATGTCATCGAGCGGGCCATCATGCTTGCTCGGGGAGGGGAGATACTGCCAGAGCACTTGGTGAGACTTGGCTCTGGAAGTTCAGCAGGGGGGAGTCCAGGAAGCGAGGGGGGCATCGGTGAGCTTCTGCCCTTGGCGGACATTGAGAAGATGCACATATTGGCTGTCTTAAAGAACTGCAGTGGGAATCAAAGGAAGTCTGCGCGTATCTTGAACATCTCAAAGAGCACCCTCTGGCGCAAATTAAAAGAGTACGGCATAGACTCTAGTAGTGATGGGGCCTAGGAGCGATCGCAACAATCGTCCCGATATGAAACCAGATATAAACGATTGTGATACAAAGACTTACAGCATTCTTGTCCATGAGTTGTTTCAAATTGCTCCCTTCCTCCCGCAGTCCGAGGCCGATTCAGAAGTCAAATTGGCTAAAATAGGGGAGTTGGAGAGTTTTTTAGACTTTGGTCTGGTCTTTGCTTTAGAAAAGCTCGACTCGCCTTTTGGCGATTCAAGGGAATGAGGCATTAGTGGGATACCCGCCCCCCGCTATGCCTCTTCCTTTATATACGGTCACTTCGAATCTTTCAAAAGATTCACGCCATTGCAACGATGTGCGATTTCCTTCAGTTGTTTGTAAAAGTTACAAAACAACAGATTCCCAGATAGCAGACACTCAAAACAATTCTTTTTTCAGCCGAGTTTCATTTCTTTTTGAAACCGTCCTTGAAAAACAGACCAATATTGAGACAACGGGTCACATTGCCCCGATTTTTAAGCTGCTGGTGTCCTCCCGCCCCAAATCATACCATCCCCGACAATATACATAAGACCATACAAAACAATGGCTTAAGACAAAGCCACATCTTTGGAATCGGCTTTGCTTACAGGGCGCGAACAACCTTAGTACGAAACATATTACGACCGAATTGAAGGAAAACACCATGAAGTCCCTGTCCCGATCGATGCAAACGCTCATTTTGGGCCTTGCTCTCCTCACTCCCACCCTCGCGCTTGCCCAAGACAAAGCGCCGGAGAAAGAGGCTCCCAAAAAGACCGAGCCTAAAAAAGACGACGCCAAGAAAGCTGAGGCCAAAAAAGAAGCTAAAGGCACAAGTTCGAACCCCGAACTGTCCCTCAATGAGCTTGGGCTAAAAATCAGACCCCTCACCAAAGACGACCTCGTCAAAGAGTCAGCAGCCTGGTTAAAGGTCCTTAAGGCAAAGGTCGTGGAATGTAGTGATCTTGAATTGGCGTCGATGAAGGATGACGCTGATCGGGCAGCTGTCCTCGCGAAACTTGCGAAAGCTCGGGAATCTCGATCCGCTGTCGCCGAGCGCACCAAGCTTGTCCTCATGGAACTCAAAGATAAGGGCGGCAAGGTTGACGATG
>JARGOJ010001244.1:612-2341 GCA_029210225.1 Planctomycetota bacterium | reverse complement strand
GTTCTCCTATCTCAAGTAAGCGGAGCCTCGACTCAAAACTGAAGTCGATCACCAAAGACCTCGCCAAGAAGCACTTGAAGCTGGCAAAAAAGTTGGTCAAGAGCAAGAAGAACAAGCAAGAGTGGGCCAGTTGGATCGAGCTAAAATGCGCGAGCAGAGCCGACCCAAGCAACCGCTCCGTTGAAAAGTTGATGCCAAAGTTCGAGCCCTTCCCTCCCAAGAAGGTCAACCCCAACTACAACAAAGCCCGCAAAGAAATTGACCTCTACGCCAAGAAGAAGCTTGGTGAGCTGCTTGAACGAGGTCAACGAGGCAAGTTGAGCAACTCCGACTTGGAGCCCGTCGCGACGGCATTGATCGCCTATTACAGCGATCACTTGAAGGCACGAGAAGTCTTGGGTTTTAAGGGCCGTTCTAGGAAATGGCTCAATGATCGACAGCTTCAAATCTCTGCGTCCTTTCAAAACGCGCTGAAGAAAGTTCCTGAGCCCAAGGACGTCGGAAATAAGTTTCCCCGCCTCGCGCAGGTGATGGGCTTGACCTTGCTAGTCCGTGAAACCGACCATTGCATGGTGGCCGGTGAAGGCAAAAATTTGCAAGCGATCATGCGAGTTGCAAGAGCCGCCGAGGTTGCCTACGCGGCGATTCACAAAGACATGTTTGGTGTCGGTGATTTGATCAAGCGTGAGGGAGATCGGGCCACAACAGGAGTAAAATTAAAGGCCTTCAAGAAACCGCTCTTTCTTGTTTTGGATAGCGTCGGGCAACATCAGGTTTTCTTGGATAAGGTCGTGACTGATGGAAACCTGAAGGTTCGCGGTAAAAACCTGGCCTTTATTTCTTCAGGTTGGAAGGCCTCGACAGGCAACGTGTTGATTCTTGAAAGTCGAATGGGCGCGACTCACTGTGAAGAGTGGGCTGGGATGCTTATGACTTTTGTTTGCTTGCGCCAACGCTTTGGCTCCAATCGCCCAGCCTATGTCGTGCAGGGTCTTGCGCGCTACTACTCCGGGCAAGTCTCTGGTCGCGCATATTTAAAGGTCGTGGCTGGGGGAACAATGTCTGATGCAAACAAGGAGCTTATGAGGCGAGGAGATTTTGACCAGCTCCGATGGACCGCACGGTGGGCCTACGACCATTTTCGGGCTCCACTACCAGTGAAGCGTGGAATGTCCAAGGCAATGGCGGCCATGAATCGAGGAGATTTGGGCATCGCGACGGCCTTAGTGGACTTCATGTTGGAGAAGCATTCGGGCCTCTTAGTCAAGTTTCTCCAGATCGCGGATTCCAAAAAAAAGACGACAGATGTGGCCTTTCAGGAGACCTTTGGGAAGAGCCCTGAAGAATGGGACAAAGAGTTCTTAGCTTGGTTTAAACTGAATTATTGAGGACCCCAGTCGCTCAAATATCGTGAGAGGAGTGCTTTGTCGTTCTTCGAGTCTGAGGAAAGGCGAAGCATGCCCGACTAGCGTTCCCCTAAGTGCCGTGATACGCTACGGCTTGATCCGAAATGCATGGCCCGCAATGGGAGTGTGTTGTGGACAGCTTGGAGTGCTCCACACGGGAGTTTTCCGAGAAGGTTTAGAGTGACGTCTCTTCGTCGATCTGGTCGAGAATATATAGAGAGTATCATGGCATCTAACGAGCTCGGTCTTAACGAAATCGATAACCAAAGGGGGAGCGGTCCCGTGAAAACGAAACGCGCCTTTTTGTTCCTAACTTCTTTCAT
>JARGOJ010001244.1:0-585 GCA_029210225.1 Planctomycetota bacterium | reverse complement strand
CCAAGCTTTGGTGATGGGGCTCCCAATAGCCCGTCAACCCAAAGTCCGGATGACGACAAGAAAGACGATAAAAAGAAGGACGAAAAGAAGAAAGACGAGGAAGAGGATCTTGACGACCTCGACGATCTCGCTGACGAAGATGAAGGGCTCGACGATAAGAAGCCCGAGCCTAAGCCAGAGCCAACTCCGGAACCTAAGCCGGAGCCAAAGCCCGAGCCTGAAGCAAAGCCAGAACCAAAGCCTGAGCCTAAGAAGGCCCCAAAGCCAACGACCAAGCGCATCGTTGTTGTCTCGACATGGGCAGGCAAGACCTACCGGGGTCTCATGCAAAATCGCGGAGCAAAACTCCGCATTAGCACCTCGAAAGGCGTCGTAGAACTTGCCCGCCACGATATTCGGTCCATGAAATATGAAGTGGTGAAGGTCGAAGACACCAAGAAGCTTGTCGGCGGACTCGTTGCCAAAAAGCCAAAGCTACTTGACGAAGCCAAGCCCGAGCCTAAGCCAGAGCCAACTCCAGAGCCAACTCCAGAGCCAAAGCCAGAGCCAACTCCAGAGCCAACTCCAGAGCCAACTCCCGAACCA
>JARGOJ010001243.1 GCA_029210225.1 Planctomycetota bacterium | reverse complement strand
TCGGGAACTTTACATTGGATCCAAACAAAGCGTAGGTGCCCCAAGTCTCCGAGTTAGCAGGGTCGAGATGAAAAAAGAGACGACGGGCAGAGACATCGGCCCCAGGGAAGCCGAGATTCGAAGATAACTGCCAGGCTAGGTGGGCGGTCTTCGGGTCGAGGGCATTGTATTCAGAGCAACGATTTAGATACTTCTGAAGCACGACCGTATCGAGGCTCCCATCTCTCCCATAAGACAATCTAACCCGACAGGCAACATCGCTTTGAAGCCGCTGCAACGATGGTGAACGCATGGTCTCGCGGCTCTTCACAAAGCTGCTCAACGATCGCTGCAAGCCCGGGTCTTTCGCGCTGCTCCGATCGTCAGGCCAGTCGTAATGGGCCTTCAGGAGAAACCCATTCAAAGACTTTTGTTGGCTCGCTGGCATCTGTTTAACAAGCTTATCGGCCTCTGCGCGTTGGTCTTTAAGCAGCGCTATGAGCGCCATGCGGATCAGTATTTCTGGGTCACGGGACAAGTTTAGAGCGCGCTTATAGTAGCTCATATAGTTGCGTCCAGTCTCACTGACACCCAACAAGTAATTGAATCGGGCGACGTCCCCAACCGCTAAATTAATGTCTGCGAGCAAACCCGTTTGAATGTCATCGAGGTCCTCGGGGAGCGTATTTTCCAGCGCCACCAGCGCGTCCATAGCGCTCGCCAGCTCATCTCCAGTCATTAAGTTAGAAATGGCTACCCGGGCACAATATAATTGAATCAACGTGTTCTGAGATTGCTTATTGAGTTCCAGAGCTTGCTCAATCGATAAGGTCGAATCACCCAATTCGAAGAATTCTCTTTGAACCATCGCCTTCGCCAGCCATGAGTGAGCCCGTAAAAAGCGCTTCGCGTGATTTTTAGGGAGGAAAGATAAGCGATGCCGCGCTTCCCCTCGATGCCCCTGCTTCAACTCATGCCAGACAATGGCGATGGCCGCGTATGGACGGCGCTTATCTTGCTCGGAGCTTCCTTCTAAAAAGCGCCCAAAGCACTCCACTTCACCCAAGAAAAGCGCGAGCCGAAGCGCGTTCTCTCTATCTTCTGCAGCCGTGACCCGTTCTTTCAGTGCCCGCTTTAGAAAGACTCGGGCGACCGCACGGTTCTTCAATCGAATTTGAATAATCGCTCGTCGCAAGATTAAACAAAGGCGGTTTTCTTGGCCCTGCTTTGAATCGAGAACGGCCTCAGCCAAGGCATCTGCTTCCTTCCAGTTCTTTAGCTGAAATTGAAGCGCCGCCATTTCACGAAGCGCATAGGTTCCCAACTCCGGTGAAGTTCTTATTTTAGTGAAGGCTTCTAAAGACTCATCCCACTTCTCGGCTTTTTTTAGGCGCAGCGCATGAGCCCACTGAACGAAGTCATTCCGCCTTGGCGACTCATTCTTAATGAGTCGGACGATTTTCTCGGAGCTCTCGGATCGAGGATCGAGCTTATCTTGATGAAACTGCAAGACCAAGTGAAATGCTCGAAGGCTGCGGTGAAGCTCTTTTGATGAGCGATTCTCGTCTCGAGACTCAATTTTCTCAAGCCGCGCCGCAAATGACTCGTCCTTGATTTGCAAAGTCTCAAGATCCTGAATCTTCTCTATTAGATCGACGACTTTATGCTCAGGCGAGTCATTAAAACCCGCCGTCAATATTCTGAATTCTTCATTCAATTGATCATAAGCAAGATCCGCCGCTTTGTGAGCGCCTTCATGATTGCGAACCAATTCTTCATGTTGAATGTCTAAATAGGCCCAGACACCAGTCGCAGTGCTTGCAAAGACTAGCAACACAAAGACCAGGACAAAGGGCATCAAAGCTCTTTTTGCGACGCGATTAGGAGAAAGGAGATCGTCGAGTATTGAGGACATCCCTGGGCGATTGCCAGAGATTTTCTGCAAGCAACGATGGCAGATTGAATCGAGCCAATATGGTACCTCTGGATTGATTTTTTGGACGCGAGGAGGGTTCTTTTGAATGAGCGCGAGGTATATGTTGGCTCCTGCTCGCTCGTAGGGAGCGATCCCAGTCAGCGCATGGAATAGGGTCGCACCAAAACCCCAGACGTCAGATTTTTCGGAGACCTCACCAAACTGCTCCGACTCCATTTGTTCAGGACTCATGTATGCAGGGGTGCCGTGAACTTCCCCGGTTTTAGTCAGGCTTGTTGAAGTCTCAAAGCGTGATCCTTCGCCAATTTTGCTCTCTTTACGTCGTCTGACTATGCCAAAGTCGACGAGGATGGGTCGCAAGCTCTGACGTTCGACTATGATGTTTCCAGGCTTCACATCTCGATGAACCAAGCCATTTTCATGGCAG
>JARGOJ010000134.1:12627-13165 GCA_029210225.1 Planctomycetota bacterium | reverse complement strand
GGTGATCGGCATCAACGGTCGGATAGCCTTTCGTTTTGGTCAGCGGAGTAACACTGGGGTTGGATTTGCGATTCCGGCGAACCAGATCAAGAATTTCCTACCCAAGTTGAAGACGGCCAAGGGGAAGCGAGTTGATCATGGTGAGATCGCAGGGTTGGTTGTCGATAAGAAGCCGAGTGATTTAACCGGGGGAGCTCGCGTGGCCCAGGTGATCGCAGACACCGATGCGGAGAAGGTCGGGCTCAAAGCCGGCGATCGAATCGTGGCGGTTGGAGGGACGGCCGTCCCTCATGTGTGGCGTTTTCTTGGTTTGGTGAGCACTTATCCGGAGGGGCAGTCTTTGAAGTTGACAGTGCTCCGCGTTGATAAGGCTGGGAATGAGATTAAGAAGGAGTTTAAGGTTGCCCTCGTGGTTCAAAAGGGTGGGGCTCAAAATTTGGATGGCGTCTTAAAGCCGGTGCCTGAGTCGCCGTTTTTGGGAATCGAGCCGGGTTATATGAATATGAAGGGTGTGCAGATCCTTGGAGTTTGGAAGAGC
>JARGOJ010000134.1:0-12617 GCA_029210225.1 Planctomycetota bacterium | reverse complement strand
GGACGCGGCGGGAATCAAGCCTGGAGATACTTTGTTGCGGGTTAATGGCAAAGAGATTCCTGACGGTTGGGAGTTTAAGAGTTTGGTGAGCGCGCTACGATTTGGTCAAAAGGTGAAGTTGACCATCGATCAAGGAGGAGCGGAGAAGGTGCTGACTTTGACGGTGGGGAACTCATCTCACTATCCTTTAAATGCTCTGCTTCGGGTTCCTGAAGAGGGGGAGAAGGGGGAGGATGCAAGCAAGGCAAAGTCGGAGTTGGGCTTTAAGCTTGGTGATCAGGGGGATGATGGCATCGTGGTCTTGTCGGTGAAAAAAGGAGGCCCTGCGGCGAAGGGGGGGCTGAAAGCGGGAGATGAGATTCTGTCGTTTAATGGCGAGGAAGCGGAGGACGCTTTTGAGATGCAAGACTTCATGAATAAGATCAAGCCTGGGAAGGCGGTGAAGTTGGAGATCTTCCGAAATGGAGAGTTGATCGATTTGACGTTTAAGTCGGGGCCCTTAAAGAAATAGCGACGGTTCAAGAAGGCAATTTTTATGCATCGGTGGCGTTTTGGCGGAGTCATGTTAGACTTTTGCGCAGACCCAATACCTTTGAGTTGACGAAAACGGATTCGGGACTGGGTGCTCGATATAAGATAGAAAGGGGTGACTCGTTCCAAGAGGGTTTTGTTTATGTTTCTTTTTGTGAGACGAAAACCCAATATTCGCGAGGTCCGATGAAAAGGGCTTGACGATATCGTGCAGTGTCCCGCGGTAGTTTGCACGATATAGTGAGCTTTCTCTTAATGTCGAGACCAGCGATGCCCTGGAAGGGGCTTAGAAGGCTAGTTTTGAATGTGACGTTGGGAATTATGTTTATTGGTTCGCGACTTGCTAATAGAAAACGTGAAGACTTCATACGGTGGGACGATAATTTATCTCGGTTATCAATAACCAACCTTGATCACAGATCCGAAGAGCGGGTTTTATTCGAGAGTTTATAAAGAAGTGTTTCGTAGGGCAGGCGAATGCCTACGACGGACTTTGTTTCAAGGACATCGCAAAAATACGGAAGCGAAACAAGGGGGGCGAATCACTCTCAAGGGTGTGATTCTGGGCCTTGTCTTCCATTGCAAGAGGAATACTATTATGAAGAAAATGAAAACAAAAGGTCGTAAGTGGACGGTTAAAAAAGTCGATCGTGGCCCAACATTCTCTGTTGCGTTGCACAAGACACACGCCAGCCACAGTAAGACTGTTGACGCATTGGTGAGTCACTTTGATATCACTGAGGACCTCGCGAAAGTCGCGATCAAAACAACTCCAATTGTTTTGATTTCGGAATTGAGCCAACACGAGGCCAGTAAACACGTAAAGAATCTTAAGGGTTCTGGGGATTTCCGCGTTTGGTTGTCATCAGCGACAAGCCGTATGCGCAAAATGAGTTTCAAGACTCGTGAGAACGAGTTGTCTGCTAAGTGAGATCATTGGGGCCATTTAAGCCCCAATTTGGCAGGTTGAATTGGTCGAAAGTATCAATTCTAATCTGCTTGCTTGTTTGTTTGTCGGGGAATGCTAGTTAGTAAGGTGAGTTAGTCATGAAAGCACGTTTCGATTCTAAGCCATTAGATGTTGTCGCTCAGGTAAGAACTAAAAAGGGCGCAGAAGGTTTTGTCACACGCATCGGTTTGGCGCGAGTTCGCCGTAACCTCGGTAAAGTGGAAGTCTACTTCCCCGAGCGGAAAGCTCGCGGTTACACCTTTATGCGTCGCGCAATCTTCCTTGCCAATTTTATTGAGCTCATGGAAGAGCAAGAAGCAGTTTTGGCTTCTTGAACTTGGCGTGAAACGTCTAGGTTGAAACAAGATTTTTTAGAGCGTGGAAAGAAATTTCCGCGCTCTATTTCTTTTTAGATCCCTGTGTTTGCAATTGAATGCGGATTGATCGTCTCTCGAAAATGACGGTCTAATCCAGAAAGTTTTCGAGTCAGTGATTGCGCGGAACGAATGCTTTTCGCATCCTTTTCGCTGCCTAATACCAAAGCTTTGTGAGGAGACTCCAAGGAAGGGTGGAGATCAGTTATATGAAAGTTGTCCAGCGGTACCGCCACGAAGATGGACGGACTTTAGAGCTCTGCGAAGAGGGCAATGACAACTTTTCGCTTCTGCAAATCTATCCGGCCAAAGATCAGCTCGAAAAAGAACTCACCCGCGAAGACGCGGAGAGCAAAATCAAAGAGCTTGGCTACGAAATCGATGGACAGTGCTTTTCACCGCCCTGCCCAAATTGCAGAAAAGATTGCGGAATGTCTCTCGAAACAGGACTCTACTTCTGCGAAGACTGTCAAACCGCCTACTAAGGCCGTTGACTGCTTAAGAAGCTCTAAACACTTAAGTTCCAGCGAGGCGCCCTCACGGGCGCCTTTGTGCTGTACGGTCGAATATACCCATAAGCACTCGATCAGTGCACGGCGAGCGCAGCCGCCCCACTCAAGGCCACGGAGCAACACCGTGACTCTTTCCCTCTGTACATTCCAAGACCCTCAAGAGGTCGCCATCTCTTAAGGGTCTTGGACACGTCAAAATTTGGGGCCGGAAGAACGCCACGGTTGCCGTGTCAGAGCCAACATGGTTCTGAAACTTCACGGCCGCGCGCGATGGTCTCTACCGTAGTGCTCTTCCAACTCTCAACACGTCATAGATCGAAGGGGAGTTCCAAAAGACACAAAAAAACTTTGAAACTCAGAGGCGGAATCGCCTTGAGACCCTAAAAAGACTCAGATGTTCTGCTTTTGACGCTTTTCGTAAAGTGACAGCGCCTTAATCGCAGGGGCCACCAGATCATAGTGATCAAACGATTCTTCGACCGCCGCCGCCCGCTCACGAACAATCTCAATACCCGATTCATCCTCAAGGTGGAGCAAGGCCATGGCGATGGGAAACTTCAGCCGTGGTTCGCAGGTCTCAAAGTGATGCTTCAAGAAGCTCACAATGCTTGATCTCTCGTCCTCAGTCTCTCCGAGTCTCGCTAATCCAAAGATAAGCCGGCGCTTGACCGTTTCTGTGCCCTCACTGTCAAAGAGGTCCTTGAGCCGTTCAATCGCGCTTGAGCAACCTTGGAAGGCCATCGCTGTGACCGCCCCTGCCCGAGTGTCCTCGTCGAGAGAGCCCAAAGATTTCTCAATGAGCGCGCTGATCTCAGCATCTGTCTCCTGTCGTCCTAAAAGCGGCAAAATCTCACCGAGAGTGACGAGGTCCTTACGATAGATTTCTAAGAGGAAGTCACGGGCCTCTGCGTTTTGGAACTCGACAAGGAAGTGCAACGCAAAGGGCAGCTCCCCAGCGTCGAGGCCACGGAGTTGCTTTAACACGAGCGCGCAATGACTCCGGTCTCCGAGGCGAGCAAGGGTTTTGGCTGCTTGCAGACGCACCGTTGAGTTCTCGTCAGCGAGCAGCGGGCGAACATCGTCGAGGCATTCTCTATCTTCAATTTCATAGATGATGTGCGCTGTCCAACGACGGGTGACGGCATTGTTGCTCTTCAAGAGGCGACGTAGCAGCGGCCGTGTGGCGAAGCTTAGTCGGATGGCCGCAGGAATCGGAGAGCCAAAGGGAACCTTATCCCAAAGATCATTCTCCACCAAAGCTTCCATATCCTGAGCGAGCCTATCAAGCCCCGTCTCATCACCGCAGAGATACAGATAATTTTTCAGCGGCGCTGGATCGTTGCTGGTGGCCCAGCGATGACCCTCGTTTTGGCTCTCCCAGCGGTTGAGTAAGGATCGTATCTTTCCCGGAGCGTCCTCGTGGTCAAGGCGACGGATCGCCTCCATGAGCGCAGTCTCTGTCGTGAGTACTCCTCTCTCCAAGGCTTTGAACAAAGGAGAAAAGCTGGAGGGGTCTTTGATTTGGCTTAGGGCCTTGGCTGCTAGGCGTAAGCTCTCCGCGTTCTTGGACTGAAGGGCCGTGTGGAGCATCGGTAACAAGGTCGGGTGAGGGTTCTTGGAAAACTCCCGGAGCATGGTGACCCGCTCCCTGTCTTCCAATCCTTCGAAGACTTCTGGGAGCAGCTTAAGAGATCCGGAGTCTCGTCTGGATGCCAAAATTCGCGAGACCTCAGCCCGTACGTCCTTCGATTCCACCTTGCAAACCGCAACCAGGGCCGGGGAGGAGTCTTGGCCATGAACGATTTCAGCGCGTTGGCGCCGAGCCATTCCTAGGAGGTCCAACTCTCCAGTAAACTCAATACCCTGGGTCTGTAGCTGTTCTGCGTGGGAGATCGCGTGGTCGAAGAATTCAATCGCAAGCTCAGACTCCTGGCTCATGCGCCGAAGCTCCCCTGCCAAGTATGCGTAACGAACAGAGAGCGCTGAGGCTCCGTCCTCGTCCTCGAAGGCTTTGGCGAACAAAGTCGCGGCCTGATTGCGTAGGTCCGCTTCGCCGTGAAAGCCCATGTCTCGGGCGACGTAGTAAGTGAGCAGGGCCAACTCCGCCTTCGACCCTGAATCCATGCCGCGCAATTCAAAACAACGAAGTGTGGCGACAAAGGGTTTTATCTCGGAGGGGAAGCCGTTGTCCTGCGCGGAAATCGGCGCCAACTCCGAGCGCAAGAGGCTCCGTTCGTCATCCTCGAATTCATCGGGGGCGAAGAAATCCCAGGTGAAGTCACCAAAGCCACATTGTGGACAGGTCGTGACTGAATATCTCCGCACTTGCTCCACGGACCCAGTTTCCCGTAAGTCGGTGTCGATGCCTGAGATGTAGTATGACTGACCCATATCACGGGCCTCAAAATCATGCTCACAGAGAGGGCAAGAAAGTCTTACCGCGACCGAGATGGCCATTCGCTGCTCCAAGGTACTTGATAGAAATTCGAACAAAAGCGTCACTGTCGTATGAATACCTATGGGATATCCATTGAAATCATTATAGCGAGGGTCAAAGGATCCTTCACGGATCTGACCAATTTGCCGCCTATCACAACTGTTTCTCTTTTAGAGAAGCCTTGGTATCCTGCGCCTTTTTGGGAAAAGACCCACAGTCAGTTGGGGTGAGGCTAAGGATGAAGGAAGTCGAGTTTCAGTCGGTCAAAGATTATTTGCTCTCCCTCCAAGACAGCATCTGTCGCGGGATTGAAGGCGTTGACGGAGAGACCAAATTTTCGGAAAAACAGTTCCCTGGCGATGTTGGATTCTCCCGACCCAGAGTGCTCGAATTTGGCTCCGTCATCGAAAAGGCAGCCGTGAATTTTTCCCACTCAACAGGGTCTTCTTTGCCGCCGGCCGCGACAGCACGGAAACCTGAGTTGGCGGGCAAGGCCTTCGAGGCGGCGTCACTCTCCCTGATCATCCACCCAAAGAATCCCTATGTTCCCACCTGTCACGCCAATCTCCGGGGCTTTCGGGCCTACAATGGAGATGATGTCGTCTGGTGGTTCGGCGGAGGCTACGATTTAACGCCCTACTACGGTTTTGAGGACGACGCCAAGCACTGGCACGAAGTCTCAAAGAACGCGTGTGATCCCTTCGGAGAAGACATCTATCCGAGGTTTAAGAAGCAGTGCGACGAATATTTCTTCCTCAAGCATCGTCAGGAACCCCGAGGTATCGGCGGCTTATTCTTCGATGACTTTAACGAGCTTGGCTTCGAGAAGAGCTTTGGGCTGGTTAAGAGTATCGGCGATCGATTCTTGGAAGCCTACCTCCCCATTGTCGAGCGCCGTGTTGGAATGGAATACGGTGAGCGGGAGAGAAATTTCCAGCTCTACCGGCGCGGGCGCTACGTCGAATTCAACCTGGTCTACGACCGGGGAACCCTTTACGGCTTGCAGTCAGGGCGGCGTATCGAGTCGGTGCTCTGCTCGATGCCCCCTGTTGTGCATTGGAACTACGACTACTACCCCGAGGCCGGAAGCGCTGAAGAGAAGCTCTACACGGATTTCCTAAAACCCCGGGATTGGGTGAACAGCTAGCCCGAATCAACGGGTGCTCTTACGCACCTCATCAACAAGCGCCGTGACGATCTCGGGCTTGGTCTCTTTGATAATGCCGTGACCGAGGTTGAAGATGTAGCCGCGCTTTTCAGAGACGCCATCAATCAGCGCTCGCACCCTCTTGCGCATGGTGCCTTCGTCTCCGAGGAGGAGTACCGGGTCGAGGTTGCCTTGAACCGGAAAAGTCGGACCAAGCCCGAGCATGTCACGGGCCTCATCTATAGTGATACTCCAATCGACCCCAGACATCGTGCATCCCATCTCCTTAATATAAGGCAGAAGGTGCGGGGCTCCTTTGGCGAAGTAAATGCGGGGCACAGTGAGGTCGGAGAGCTCGGCGAAGAGGTTCTTCAAGTGAGGCAGCACGACGTCGCGGTAGTCGGCCTTCGGCAAAACACTGGCCCAGGTATCGAAGACTTGCACCGCATCGGCTCCGGCTTCAACCTGAGCTCTTAAGTATGCGGCCGTCAAACTTGTGATCTTACCGAGCAGCTGAGAGGCCTCTTTTGGAGAGTGAAAAATCAGGCTCTTCAAGTAAGTGAAGGTCTTTGAGGCGCCGCCTTCCACCATATATGACGCGACGGTCAATGGCGCTCCGGCGAAACCGATCAAAGCGGTGCTCTCTGGGAGTTGCGCTTTCGTGACTCGCAGGGCATCACAAACATATCCGAGGGCTTCTTTGGCATTCGGAACAGTCAGCGCCTCGATATCGGCCTTAGTTCGGACGGGCTTCTCGGCTTTCGGTCCGCCCTTTGGAAAGTGAATGGGGCAACCGAGGGCATCGGAGACGACGAGGATATCGCTGAAGATGATGGCTGCGTCGAAATCATAGCGGCGAATCGGCTGCAATGTGACTTCGGCGGCCATTTCTGGAGTTCGGCAAAGCTCTTCAAAGGAGATTTTAGCGCGCACCTCACGGTATTCGGGGAGGTATCGCCCGGCTTGGCGCATCATCCAGATGGGAGGAGGCCCGGAGAGGTTTTCGCCGTTGCATGCTTGAATGAAGGGTTTCGTGCTTTTTGTCGACATAGGATTCCTAGTTTTCGCGGCGTTGACTGCCATCAATGCTCATCAACTGACATCTTTTTACTGCAGGGGATGGGCTGCAGCCCGTGGATGTTCACGAGATTGCCCGAACGGCACGAAATTTTCAACGCTGAGTTTAAAATCAAGGGTCAAAGCAATGACTCTGGGACAAAGCAAAGAGGCACAGTATGGAACTTCCAATGGCAGCACCGGTTCAAGAAATCACCGAAGAGGTCGCGGAAAAGCGAACCAGTAATGAGGTGGCGGGCTTCGAATATAAGTATTGGAAGACGGTCCTCGCCTCCCTCGGGGTCATCACGGGCTTCATTCTGTTCTTACCCATTTTGCCGATTATCACGACGTATAAGACGACGGGGAAGAATTACTTTAAGAACTACTTCAAGACCATCCTCTATTACATCAAGTGGTTCCCAACTTACATCTCTCACGGAACAGCCCTACGCATCATTAAGTACAACTTCTTCACGACGCCAAGTCAGGCTGAGAAGAGCTTGGCTTTACGGCAGGGAGCCTGCACCCGTTGCGGTAAGTGCTGTAATCAGGTCGGCTGTTTGTTTCTTGGTCAGGATGAGAATAACAACAACATTTGCACGGCTTACGGCACCTTCTTTTGGTACTACGGCGGTTGCGGACGTTACCCGCTGAGCCAGAAGGACATCGACGATCACGCCTGCCCAGGATTCTCCTTTTTAGAGGAAGACAGCAAGCTCGCATACCAAGTCTAAATCAATCCAATCCTCATCGACTTATCGTCCATAGCGTCCGGCTCTAAGCTTTGATAGACTCAAAGTTTGGAATCAGGCGCTCGATTCATTTGGGGTTAGCGCGCCATTACTTAGAGTTAGGTCCCGGCATAGAGACACACTTTTGTGTGTTTGGGACATCATTGGAGGAAGAACGTGGCGGATCTCAGCATCGAAGTTAACGGAATGAAATTTCCAAATCCGTTTGTTTTGGGCTCGGGGCCTCCGGGAACCAATGGGCGAGTGATCAATCGATCTTTCGAACTAGGTTGGGGCGGCATCGTCTGTAAGACCATTAGCCTCGACAACTCAAAAGTACACAACACAGTGCCCCGTTACGCTCGCTTAAAGAGCCGCACTGATCAGGCGGTGATTGGTTTTCAGAACATCGAGTTGATTTCAGACCGGTCTTTCGACACATGGTTGGAAGAGCTTGAAGACTGCAAGCAAAAGCACCCTGACAAAATGCTCATCGCTTCGGTCATGGAAGAATACAACAAGGACGCATGGTGCGAAATCATTGAGCGCACCCAAGCGACGGGCATCGATGGTTTCGAGCTCAACTTCTCCTGTCCCCACGGTTTGCCTGAGCGCAAAATGGGTATGGCGATGGGCGAAAATCCAGACATTGTCGAAGAAGTGACGAGCTGGGTCATGAGCGTCGCGAAAAAGCCAGTCTGGGCAAAAATGACCCCGAATGTCGGGGATATCACTGTTCCAGCAAAGGCCGCGATAAAAGGCGGCGCGGACGGCATCTCAGCGATCAACACTATCCTCTGTGTGCTCGGTGTTGATATCAACACGGGGCGCCCCATGCCTACTGTCGAAGGTTACACGGTCCCGGGCGGTTACTCCGGCCAAGCCGTTCGTCCCATCGCTCTGCGTCAGGTCATGGAGCTGTCTCGCGGACTACCCGGTGTTCCTATCTCAGGAATGGGTGGTGCTGAAACTTGGGAAGACGCGGTCCAATTCATGATGATGGGATCTTCAACGGTCCAGATCTGCACTGGGGCGATGCTCCAGGGATACGCAATGATCAAGGGTCTCTGTGAGGGCTTGAGCAAGTTCTTGGATGAGAAGGGCTATAAATCACTGGATGAGATTGTTGGTAAGTCTGTGCCGTACTTTAGCACTCACGCCGACTTGGTAGAGCGTCAGAGAGCCGCAGGAATCGCCAAGGCAGGCCTCGCCAACCGTGATGAAATGTGGAAGGGAGACATCGCGAAAGAGACCGAGATGCTCACCAACGACTAGCCTGAGAGCCCGAGATTTCGTGGTCGGGAAACTTTTGTTTATTAAAGATAAATCCGCATGAGGGAAGCCGCGTCTAAGAGGCATAAGTTCTGAACATTTTAAGAACTCTAGGTTTTAGGAGAAGTTAGTGAAGGAAGGGCATGACCCTGGCAAGGCAGAAGACTTAGAACTCATCGATCGTTACCTTCGCGGGGATCTCGATGGGCTCGATCAACTTGTGCGCCGTCACGGTCGAGCTGTTTACTCCTTCATTTATCGATTCCTTGGAACCGACCCTTACGTGGATGATGTCTACCAGGATGTATGGATGCGCGTAGTAAAGAGCTTGGCAAAATTCGGGGGTCGTTCACGATTCACGACATGGCTCTTCCAAATCACGCGGAATATCTGCATTGATTATCTTCGTAAGAGAAAACGTCGAGGAAATCCTCTCTCGCTTGATGAGCCATCCGGCCAGGGCGATCAAGAGGGTCCTTATAGAAACTACATCCAATCCAAGGATGCTCCTGTTGACGAGATTGTCGATCGCCGAGAACTCGTGAAACACCTCGAAGAGGCCGTGGCACAACTTCCCGACGACCAGCGCGAAGTCTTCTTGTTGCGAGAAAAGACAAGCATGACTTTTGAAGAGATCTCGACTATGTCAGGAATACCACGAAACACTGTTAAAAGCCGTATGCGGTATGCCTTGGAAAACATTCGCCGCTTTCTCCAGAAGCGAAATATCGGCCAAGAGGTAATGACAAATGGCTAGCGACGCTCAGAAAATCAGCACATCGCTGAGCTGCGAAGACTTTGATGCATTGGTTATGGACTACGTCTATGAAGACGGTCTTAGCGCCAACGACCAGTCAAAGATGCAAACTCACGAAACCGCCTGTAAGCCTTGCGCCGAACTTGCTTCGACTCTCCGTGAGACTCACAATATGGCGCTGCTCATTGCGCCGGTGGAACCACGACCGATGCTCAACGCCAAAATTATCGACTTGGCACAGCGTCCGCAAAGTGGCTATTCATTTACCCGCCTTGTCGAACCTGTGGGCTGGCTCGCCGCCGCCTCCCTTCTCCTGTCCTGTGGCTACATTGTCGGCCTCGTGACGAGCTCGGCGCCAGCGAAACAAGAGGCCTTAGCGCAAAATCACTCCGGGCAACCTGCCCGAGGCGCTCAAGTTGCCGGAGACGTGGCCGTTGGCACCATCTGGATCAACCATAAAAACGATAACAAGCCCACCGAGATTACTTGGAACTCCGATGTCCGTTGGGATGGAGTCTCCTCTCTTCAGTGCGAAGTCGGTCAAGCTGAAAAGTCACTCAACGACTTCCTCCTCAATGGAGCCAAGCGCGATCTCCTTATGTCATACCACCACCTCCAAAAGAGTCGCCAACTTCTGAAAAAAGGAGCAAAGCGCGATGGACCGGTGCCGATTGACACGAATTACAAGACTAAGGCGCTCCAACTCGAAAATCGCATTAAGAAACTAGCCCGAGAAAAGAAACTGCAACTGTCTGGCGGTTAAAAGAGATGACGAATAGCGCTTGCCTGAGAAGGCAAAACTAAAGACACTAAAGCCCTACGAATTTCGTAAGGCTTTTTTTGTTTCCGGAGAGCATGAACGCACATCATGACCGAGGTTAAAACCTGCAGCGCAGGCCATGTTCACGATCCTGTCTGGGAGCAATGTCCTTATTGCGACGAATCCCTCACGCTAGCTCCTGAAGAGCCCCGGGAAATCACTCTTATCGGATGGATTGTCGTCCTGAGCGGTGATTTCGCCGGTCGAGACTTTCGCTTGGAGACTGGTAGCAATCTCATCGGAAAGACGGAGGATTGCGATATCCTCATCGACGACGAATATGTGTCGAGTCACCACGCCCGGATTGAAGGCGTCTCTCAGGCGGATAAATGGGCCTACGTTCTCACCGACCTCGGATCAACCAATGGCACCTTCCTCAATGAGAGCGAAGATGCAATGGACCAGTCAGACATCGTTGACGGTGATATCCTGACCTTTGGATCGACTCGAACACAGTTTAAGAGCTTCTACCCGACAAAATCACTTGGGAAGACGCTTGATTAGGTTCTTGTAGTTCTCATTTTCACGAACAATCTTCATTATCGGATCGCGGCGATACTGAAAATTGGTAAAGCCTAACTGGACGCAACGGGCGAAATTCTTGATCGCCAGCTCTTGATAGCGTTCGGCGTCGATACCAGAAGCTTTGGATGCGATTCTAAAGTAATGAATTGCTTGGCTTGAGAGGGCCGTGTCCCAATTGGGTAGAGCCGCCAAAGCACTTTCATAGTCGCTGTTTGCCTTATCAAATCGTCCGGAAAAGCTCAATAGATCGGCGCGAATGAGTCGAGCGAAGTGAAAACGTGGGTTGTTTTTAAGTGCTTGATGACAGTCGGAGAGACCTGTCGCGACCGAATCCTCAGCGAGTTTTTCGTTCGGGTAGTGCGTTGCGAAATAACAGTAAAAGTAAGCGCGAAGCACATAGACGTGAGCCCGTTTTGGATAGGATTTGACGAGCTTATCCAGCTCGTCGATGATCCTTTGCGGATCGACGACGAAACTGCCTGGTCTCAAGGTCATCGCAATCTCATGAGCCAAACGGGGATCGTGTTCAACCGCTGTCATGACTGAGAGAACTCCTGGAATGAAGTTGCCAATCTTCATGTAGGCACGACCGAGGTCGTAGTGAATCTGACCTCGAAACGCATTGTATTCCACCGCCCGTTTGTACTCTTTGATCGCGGCGTTGTATTTCCTTTGGGAAAAGAGCTTTTGACCGGCTTCGTAGTGAACATCGCGGAGCTTCGCCTGTTTGATATTAAGCTTGAAGAGCAGGTCTTGCGCGTGACGGGTGTTCTGGGCGTCGCCCTTAGCCTTGTAGATTTTGGCTTGGAGCTTGAGTAACGCGGCGAGTTCGTGACAGGCTATGGGAGAGTCCGTCTCCGGGAGGGTGAGTTGTGCGTTCTTGGTAGCCTTCAGAGCTTTACCATAGTCTTTGGACTCCAGGTGAATGATCGCCTCCAGAGTGAAGGCCCGAGAATTGACCCAAGGCCCTTCACAGCAACTTCTCATCGATTGGAGAGCGCCGAGTGCTTTGCGTAAATTCTTGGCGATTCCATGATCATTTCTGGTGGCAGAACGAAACTGATGGCTGTGGAGTTGTGCCTGAAGTTCAAAGGCATCCGCTTGATTTGGAGTAAGAAACGGCGCGATTCTGGCGGAGTCAAGAGCCATGGAAAAGCGTCCGAGAGAGGCTTGGCAAAGCGCCGCTTTGGTCATGGCAAGCCCATGTGTTGGGATACGCCACTGGACAACTTTTAGGGCTTTGAGGGCCGATTCGAAAGCTGCCGCCGATTTTGATTCTTGGCCTTGATCAATGAGCTTTTTCGCCTTACGAAAGTAGAAGGCAGTCGATGGTTGGTTGAAATAGAGTCCGTGATCCTCTAAGAGCACGCTATGGACCTCTTTGCTCGAGAGCGCGGGTCGCTTAAGAATAGGGAGGGCGACGGCTTGGCGGCTGTAAAAAGCCAAGGCTTCAGCAGCCAGGCGCTTGGCCTCCACGGGGCGATCTTGGCGCGCTTCGATCAA
>JARGOJ010000133.1 GCA_029210225.1 Planctomycetota bacterium | reverse complement strand
GCTATCCTCGGCGACAATCTATACAGCGGCACCGTGCTCAACGCGCCCAAAGAACTGAAGACCGTCGCTAAATTCGATAAGATCACATTTACAACGGATCTCGCCCTCGACTTTCCCGTACAAGTTCGCCAAAACTACCTTGATGAGCGCGCAAGCTGGACCGTCAACCCTTGCAATAAATGTGGCTCGACCCTTCTCTTCGACGCCCCCTCAGAGCTCATCGCCAAGACCTTTCCTGACATCGACGTGATGCCAGAAGCGCTGACCGCTATTTGTGGTTACTGCGGAGGCATCCAAGCCATTGAAAAACAGAGTTAGATCACCGTTCGCAACCAATCATAGAGCGGCCTTTCAATCTCATTCTTCGTCCTTCACTCCTCGTCTCTGGGAAAGTCTTCCATTTGCTGTTTGCACTAGGAGTTACTACCAATCTCTAAAGGCCAGAGTGGAAAGCTAAGTTCTTGTTTCATTTCCGATCTGAGCAGCGTAAAATCGGGTCAAATTGACCTATGACTAAGGACCCGGCACATTGGCACGACGATCGAGTAAAAACGCCGCACGAGAGAACAAACATGCGGCCGCGAAAAGATACATTGAGCTTGGTAAGCTCGACATTCCCACCATCATTGAGAAAGCAAAGAACCCATTCTTTCTTGTCCTTGATGGCATCCAAGATCCTCACAACCTTGGCGCCTGCCTTCGCACGGCGGACGCCGCCGGTGTTCACGCCGTCATCGCGCCTCGCAAACACGCGGTCGGTATCACAGACACCGTCGCGAGGATCTCTTGTGGGGCTCAAGTCCCCTTTATTCGTGTGACGAACCTTACTCAGGCCCTCAAAGAGCTCCAAAAACACGATGTGATGGTCGTTGGCACAGCAGATGGCGCCAAATCAACCTCGCTCTTCAATGTTGACTTCTCTGGCCCAGTGGCGCTTGTCTTGGGGGCTGAAGGAAATGGCATTCGCCGCTTGACCCAGAACACCTGTGACCATGTCGTAAGCCTGCCCATGTCGGGGGCTGTTGAATGCCTCAACATCTCCGTCGCCGCTGGGATCTGCCTCTATGAAGTCGTCCGACAACGAATCGCCGCGAAGTAAAGCGCCCTCTCCATAAGATCGCTCTCAACATCCTCAACCTCGAACTTTGTGATCGAATCCATTGAATGATCCGGACACAAAGAGCAATCAATGGTATGACTCACTGCTCGCGACAACACACAAGTCAGCGTCACAATAAGAATAGGCGACTGTCCACAACGCGAGAACCCCTATTGAAATCATGATTCGCCCCAGACCGGACCAGACCCCCAATGTTCTTGGTCATCTCCTGAAAATAAACGAGGGTCTGACCAACAAAGGTACGCCTCTTGCTGTAGCATTATCCTCACTTATATAACATCTAGGAAAGTCGCCAAAAATGAAAATCGCAATGCTCTCTCGTAACCCCAAATCCTATTCCGCGAACCGCTTCAAAGAGGCGGCCAAGGCGAGAGGGCACACAATCAGAGTGCTTGACACCCTCAAGTTCTCCCTTTACCTCGAAGAAGGGAATCCAACCCTCACCTACAATGGCAAAGAGCTCCCCCACTACGACGCCATCATTCCAAGAATCGGCGCCTCCCTCACCTTCTTTGGAACTGCCGTAGTGCGCCACTTCGAGCAAATGGGCGTCTACACCCCAAACAGCTCCCAAGCCATCTCTGTCTCCCGAGACAAACTCCGTAGCCTCCAAATCCTCAGTCGTCACGAGAACCTCGGCATCCCCGCCACGGCCTTTGTTCGCTCCGGCGGCGACGTCGCTGGGGCCATCGATAAAGTCAGCAAGAACTCCATTATCATTAAGCTCCTCGAAGGAACCCAAGGCGTCGGCGTCATGCTCGCTGACACCTCTAAAGTGGCCCAGTCCATCGTCGAGACCCTCCACAGCAAAAACATTAACGTGCTGCTTCAGAAATTCGTCTCCGAAAGTAAAGGCAAAGATATTCGCGCCTTCGTCGTCGGCAATAAAGTCGTCGCCGCCGCTCGTCGTGTTGCTCAAGGCGACGAGTTCCGGTCGAATATTCACAGAGGAGGATCTGCGACGGCTGTGGAGTTGACGGAGGAGTACCGGAGTGCGGCTGTGCGAGCTGCCCAAGTCATGGGTCTGAGCGTCGCCGGCGTTGATATGCTTGAAGGCAACGCAGGTCCACAAATTATGGAGGTCAACTCCTCCCCCGGCCTCCAAGGCATTGAAACCGCGACGGGAATCGACGTCGCAGGGGCCGTCATCGAACACATCGCCGAACAAGCAAAGTTCCCAGACATTGACCTGCGCCAACGATTAACCACCCAAGATGGCTTTGGCGTCGCCGACCTACACGTCACCAAGAAACTGAACCTCGCCAATAAAACTCTCAGTGAAACCGACCTCCGAGAACAAGGCATCTCGGTCCTCTGTATCGAACGACCAGACTCAGTCATTCCCAATCCCCACGGCGACGACAAAATCCTCCTCGGCGATAAGCTACTCTGCTACGGCAACATCAAGAAAATCGGCCAGCTCCTCCCTAAGCGCATCAAAAAGAAGAAGAAGAAAAAGCCGCCGACTCCTCCGACTGCATGAAAGAGTCGCTGCGATCTATTCGCCAATAAATCCTGAACGAAATTGTGGCCATTCTCAATTAGAGGATGGCCACAATTTTTTCAATCAAGGCAAGTCTATTTTCGGGCTTGATTTGCTCGGGAGAGAGCCCGTCAACGAACTCCAGGCGCCGCCTCAATCCAATGCGATTCGCGACTTGAATCGCTAAACCCGGGCGAGCGTTGGCCTCTAAAACAACCGGCCCAAGCTCGGCGTCGACCACAAAGTCGACCCCGATATAACCCATTCCAATACCATCTCCAAGGCGCATGGCCGCCTCTAGCACCGTCTTCCACCCTGGGATTTCAAAGCCCTCAATAGAATGCTGGGTATCAGGATGAATACTCACCGCCCGATTCTTACAGACTCCTCCCGAAGTCATACCCGTCATTAGGTTAACCGCGGCCGCAATCGCGCCCTGATGCAAATTGGCCCGCCCCCCCGATTCGTTGGTTGGCAATCGCATCATGGCCATGACCGGTACGCCCCTAAAGAGAATGATCCGAACATCGGGAGTGCCACCGACGGCAATCTTTTCAAGGGAAGGATGGCGCACTATCCTTTGTTCAAGAATCGCCACATCCGGCTGACTCCCCAAAGAATAAAGCCCCGAGAGTATTGTTGAGAGATGGTATTGAAACTCTCCCAAGCTTGTTTTCTTGCCGCTGGGACTAATGAACTCATTGTCGACAAAGTCCACGACGACCATAATCCCACGACCTCCCGCGCCAGACGCTGGCTTCACGACAAAGTCTTTGCGCCCCGCGAGCAAGTCTAAAACCCGCTTGATATCTCCAAAGCGCTCGATCACTGCGTAGGTCGCTGGCACTGGAATATTGTGCTCAACACAGATCTTCTTCGTTAAGACCTTGTCGTCAACCCGAGGATACATAGCCCTCGGATTGTGCATCAGCACATAATCGGCGTTGCGTTTATTAATCCCAACAATGCCCTTGTCTCGAAGTTGGCTTGGAGACACAAGCCCGAGGCGACTCCAAATCATGAATTGCCCCCGACCTTTTCACTGTCCCCATCCCCCGCGAGCTCCGGCGGCTCTGGGGCTGCTTCAGTCTTTCGCGACTCCGTTGCAGTCTCAGGAGTAGACGCGGGCTTTGGAGCGTCGACGCCTGGCATAGAATCGACCAGATCCTTAAACCTCAACAGCTCAGAAAGTCTATAACCCGAATAACGACCCACCCAAACCATCAACGCCACCGTGCCAAAGTGAATCTCCGGATAAATCAACAAGTAACGCCCCACACTCTTGGAATTGAGCACCAAGAAGCAGCAGAATCCCACCAGTAAAGTTCCGCCGATTCGCTTCAGGGTATTCTTGCCACCGTCTTCTTCGACCGTTATGAAGAGCCTCTCAATCAACCCAGTGAGAATAACCATAGGCAAGAGCACCGCCTGTCCTTCCGTGGCCAATCCCAAATAATCTAAGACTGAAATACCCGTCACCATGCAAAAGACAACAACCGTCAGAATGACACCTAAACGAGGAATCATAAGTAAACGAAGGGGCTCCAGCAGGTATCTTAAAACAACCCCGACAATCAATATTCCAATAGCCATCACCAAACCCGTCTGCCAATCGGCATACATGAACGCCAAGGCGAGCAAGGTTGGCCCAAAGGTTCCGAAGGTCACAATACCAACGATGTTCCTAAAGAACGCGGTCACCAAGGCTCCAAAGGGGAGCAGCAATAGCAAGGCTAGAATGCGTTGAAAGTTAAGAGGCAGGCGAGTCAATTCAAAGATGTCCGTGAATTTAGACTTCTGCGCCGCCGTCAATTCATCGGGCATGTTTGCTCTTTGAATGGTGAAGTCGGTTTTACTCTCTTCACCATCGACCCCGGACAACTGAAAGACCGTCTCGCCATCCCGACGAAGAATGAAATAATTGGCGGGGAGGTCCTTCGCATAACCGCCGTTCGGGTCGTAGTTCGCCCAGCCCTTCCCAAGCTTCGTTTGGACCCAGTGAATCAATTTCGGAGAAGGCGCTGCCTTAATCTCAAAGCCCGTGACAAGGCGGCTGGGAATTTTCGCGGCGCGACAAAGGGTGACCATAGTTCGAGCACAACCTAAACTTGTGGCGCGTTTATTTCCCAATGCCTTTTTGACCGAGTTAAAATTGGACTTCTCGTCCGTTAAGATCGTCTTGTGACAGTAATCATAGACCTTCTCAAGCAATTTACTTCGAGTCCCAACGCCCTCGTTCAAAGTCTTTAAGAGCTCTAAAACCTGATCATTCTCGACAGGAAATTTGGAGCTTGATTTTAGGAAATGCGCACGCTGCTCTGGCTTCAAGCCCTTATTAGTCCGACGGTCTGGGAAGTTCCGTTCGGGGCTGACATGAAGATTAAACTCCACATCCAAAACACCCGGGCCCTTCCCAAGCGTTGTGGCAACCCACTCACGAGGACGATCTGGCGGGCTGCTCACATCGACCTTCATTCCCGGATGGGACACGCTCTCGCGAAACACTCGAATAGATCGTGAGTTCTTCGGAGCTTGCAGGCGAACCTTCTGCTTCTTTTCACTCCCCCCAAGCTCAATCTTTACATTGAGCTTCCACACGCTTTCCCAAGGAGGTAATGGACGGGACTTGCGGACGGAATAGCGATAGCCAGTCAATGCTGCGCCTAGAATGATAAGGCCCAGAATGACCAACCGAGTTTTCCACACATGCTTCATCGTACTTGACTCCCCGATTAGATTAAAAATGCATTCGGGTCAATCCGAAGACCCAGTACGACTCGCTTTACTTCGTCATAGGTCAAGCTCGTGGTCCTTTTCCTCGCCACTTAAGTCATAGACTCGCCGCGCCAAGCTGCGCCCCAAGTTCTTCAAGATGAGATTGCCAAGACGAGGGCGGCGGGCGCAAAGTTCAAAGAGCTTCAGGCTCCCAAGTTCCAGAACCTGCGCCTTGCCAACCGCATAGACGGTCGCCCGCGACTCTCGGGGCTCTAGCAAAAAGGACTCACCCAGGCAGCCCCCAGCGTTCACCAATCTCAGGTCATAACCCGCCGCGCTCAATTTCAATTGACCGGACAAAACAATAAAGAGGCTCGAACAAACGTCTCCCTCTTCAACAAGAGCATCCCCATCCTCATAAACACTGATTTTCGAATGACTGAGAATGCGCGCCCGCCTCGCGAAAGAGAGGCCCTCGAAGAGGCGGGAGTCCTTTAAGACCCCGTGAGAGACCTTGACCCAGGAATCCAATCCATCCTGACTATCATCCGATTCATTCCCAAAGTCGAGAGCGAGGGCTGTGCAATCGTCACCAGAGAGACTCTTACTCCCCTCTTCAACAATCCACTCAGTCATAGCCCTCGGCGCCATATCTTTGAACAAGCCCGCCAGCTTGCCTCGATCGCGAACGGTGGCCGAGGCGCCGTTAGTGCAAAGAAGCAAACGGTCCTCAGGGAGCGCTGTGAAAGTGAGAGTGTCAACAATGACGCTCTCCTGACTGCCTAGATATCGAGTTAAGACCTTGGCGAAGGGATGAGTGTTGACGTTCTTCTGAGGAATAACGCCCTGTCGCGCTAACTCTGCAGGAATTGTGTGGTCGTCCGTTAATTGATGGGTCTTACCATCGCGATAGAGGTAAAGCCGCCCATCTCCGACATGAGCGACCGCAACATGAGTTCCAGCGACCAAAATCATTGTCAGGGAGGTCGCAGCGAACTGTAGCTTATTCTCCGAGGTCAATTCATTGACCCGGGCCGCCGCACATTCGACCGCTTCTCGGGCCAGGGTTCGAAGCTCCTGAAGCTCCCCGCTCTGACCGCGAATCGCCGAGAGCGTCTCACGTTTTCCATCCAAGAAGGCCTCGGCGCCAGCGATTGCGACCCCCGCCGCATGCTCTCCCCCAGGGCCCGCTCCAGCGCCATCGGCGATCGCGTAAAAGCCAAGCCCCGCGTTCACAAGAAAGCGATCTTCGTTGTTGTCTCGGTCACGACCGACCGACGACATTCCAAAAGCAGTGATAGACATCGTTCTTTCCTCCGAGTTTCTCTATGTGCAGACTGTGAGCGCTGGTTATCCCGCCTTCGTTTCTTTTCCTTGAAAGCGCG
Source organism: Planctomycetota bacterium (assembly GCA_029210225.1). Classification (GTDB taxonomy): domain Bacteria; phylum Planctomycetota; class J058; order J058; family JARGOJ01; genus JARGOJ01. The sequence goes on along the minus strand of JARGOJ010000133.1, from coordinate 6,500 downwards.
CCAGGTGTATCACCGCATCTCCTTGATAAACCAAGGGGTTCAACAAGAGACCCATGACAATTCCAGAGAAGGGCGCCTTCACTGTGCGCTGAGTCTTCCCATAGACGTCGGCGATGTAACCGATAACAGACTTTGCCGTGACATGATCTCCGAGCTTGACCTCCGGGCGAAACAAGCCTCCTCGGCGAGCCCTGACCCAGCTGCTCTTAACGCTCTCAATCGGTGAACCTCGCTCGCGCTCTTCCTTTGGAATCATTCCGAGGTGCTCCAAGACATTGAGCGTCCCAGTCACCGCCACTTGAATGACCTCTTCGTCAAAGCGGAGCGCTTCCCCACCCTCAAAGAGCAAGGTCGTCGCGCCCTTCTTGCATGCATGAGCCCGTAGCGATCCATCTCGAGTCCCGGCCGCTAAAATAAACGGTGGATCAAAGGCTCTCGCGCACTCCAAGGCGCCTTCTTGCTCGAAATCCAAGCGGAGCTGAGGCAAATTCGATCGGTGACGGGCCCCAGTGTGAAAATCGAGGCCGTATTGGCAGCGCGCCACGATCTCTGTCACGAAGAGATGTGCCAAACGCGCCGTCAGAGAGCCCTTTGGCGACCCGGGGAAGCTGCGATTGAGGTCGCGACCGTCAGGTAAGGCTCGTTTTTGATCGAGGAAGCCGAAGACATTGACCACCGGAACCGCCAAGATGGTCCCATTCAACCCACGAGCCTTGAGCTTCCCCAAAACCCGGCGAATAATCTCGATGCCGTTGATCTCATCGCCATGAACCGCCGCGCTCAACCAAATCGTTGGTCCCTCTCCGAGGCCATGCAATACATTGATTGGGAGCGAGAGTGTGTCCTGAGTCGGCAAGCGGGCGATAGGAATCTCAATCCGCTTTCTGGTCCCCGGTTTAATCTCTGTCTCAGCAATCACAAAAGGAGCGCGTTTTTTCTTAATCAAAGGATCATCCCCGATTTTTTCTAGCCTGAAAGCTGGTAAACATCATCGAAGGGGCCATCAGAAATAGATGGTTGTCCTTAGGATGAAGGAGTCGTCTCCGTGGTGCTTACGCCCTCCAGAGTCCCTGACTGAATCATCAAACTCTGTGTGAGTATAGGACAAAGCAAAAAGAGCGCCTTTCAATGGATACCAATTGAGGGTCAAAGTCTCCGCGATCACCCTATCGGTCCCGACAGCGTATCCAAATTTCAGAATGTCACGGTCGACCCCGTATGTTTCCAGGCGAAAAGCCAACTCCCAAGCCCCGAAGCCAAACTCGTCATTCTTGTAGAAAGGGCTGGCTGGACTTAGCGAGCCCTTCTTGGCCTCCCCGGTGAGCAGATAGGAAACGTCGATGTAGCCCGAGTAATTCGTGATGCGCTTCTCAACCCCCGCCGAATTCCTTAGCTCGTCTAAGCGCTCCATGAGGCCATCCGCCATGACTTGGAACGGACCCTTACGAAACAGAAAACCAACGGAGTAGCGCTCACGAGATCCGTCGTGGCGATTGCCCGCTTCGTTGTAATCGAGGAAACGAAAGACTTGATTCCCCAGAGTTCGAACATCGGAAGGCCCAGACGCCCCACGACTTGACGGACTAAGAATCGTGCTCACCGCGAGAGTGAGAGCAGGAAAAGGCGTGTAGGCGAGGCGCCCAGAGAAGTCTTTACGCTCATCATTATCCCGGGCATTATTCGCGCCGTTGCCATTGAAGAAACCCGCGGCATACTTCAATTGGCCCTCAAGCAGCGAGCCATGAACCATAACCCCTAACTGGAACGGCGTGACCTGATCGAAAATGACGATCGGACGCTCGGGGTGAAGTAAAAATCGGATCGGGACTAAGCGCTCCAAACTATAAGGCATGAGCATTTGTCCCACCTTGACCTGAACCTCGTCCACCACGTGAAGATTGATAAAAGCATTCCGCAAATCCGCCGCCGCGGTGCGTCCGAACTCCAGGTCGACGGTGTACTCAATCCACTTCTCCAAGAACCCCGACGCCGTCACCCGCGCATAACGGACCTCGAAGCTGTCATCGAAGTCGCGATTTTCATGAGAGTAAATCCCCTGAAAAGTAAGGGTCAAACCAACTTGGAGTCGGCTCTCCCCGTCCAAAGTCTCAATGCCAAAGTTCTTCACGCGATACTGCGGCTTCGTCTTTTCTGCTTCCTTACTTGAACTCTGAGGCTTTATAGACGCTGGCTTTGAAGTCGAAGAGCGAGAATCACTTAACTCTCCTGGCTTGTCTTTTTTAGTGTCCAAGCGATCAAGTTGCTCTTGTTGGCGCTTGATCTGAGCCGCTTGCTCAGCGAGCTTCTTCTCAAGGCGTTCAAGACGCTCGTCCCCTGAAAGCTCTTTCTTGGCCCCACCCTGAGCAAGGACCACCGGGCAGGAGACCACACTTAAAAGTAGGCTCAACGCTGTCATTTGAATACGGCGACGAAAACTTCGTGACACGATGGAATCTCCCAAGGAGGGTTAAATTGAGCATGAACAGGATCGCAAAGCCTGTGCCAGCTGACAAATTCCTCTCCCCAAGAAAAAGACGCTGACTAAGACGCGTCAGGCTCTTCATCCCAGACTTTGATTTTCCGGCGCAGGGTCTTCCGATCGACCCCAAGAATCCGTGCGGCCAAGCTGCGATTCCCTCCACATTTTTCTAGGACCTGAAGAATATAGCGCCGCTCGACGACCTCAAGGGGAACCAGATCGTCGCTCTCAGCCCGCAAGGATGTTTTCTGCCCGGCGTTTCGAACCTTGTCGGAGAGATCGTCCACAGCGATGTGATCGAAGCGCGCCAGGGCTATAGCGCGCTCTATGCAGTTTCTCAACTCTCGTGCATTACCGGGCCAATCGTAGGCGAGGATCTTCTCTGCGGCCTCCGGAGAGAGCCCGACAAGCTCTCTACCCATGTCCTTCGCGAAGCGTTCTATAAAGTGCTGTGCTATGAGCAGCTTGTCATTGCCACGGGCTCGCAGGGGCGCAAGGCTGATCTGAACCACATCCAGTCGATAGTAGAGGTCCTCTCGAAAGCGTCCCGCCTTCACTTCCTCTTCGAGGTTCTTGTTGCTCGCCGCCACCAATCGAGCGTTAAAGGCGACCTCTTTGTGACCTCCAACGGGTCTCACCGTCCGATTCTCCAAGGCTCGGAGAACCTTGCTCTGCACCGACAGCGGCATGTCACCGATCTCGTCAAGGAAGAGAGTCCCTTCACTCGCCTCCACTAAGAGCCCGCTGCGAGCGCTTGACGCTCCGGTGAAACTGCCTTTGACATGGCCAAAGAGCTCGCTCTCAAACAAGGCCTCTGGCAAGGCCGCGCAGTTCACAGCTATGAATGGCCCCGCTTTCCGGCGACTCATATCGTGTAAGGCTCGCGCCACCAGCTCTTTCCCGGTGCCGCTCTCCCCGAAGATAAGCACATTGATGTCGGTGCCTGAAACGCGAGAAATCAAGTCGAACAGGGCTCTCATGGGAGGGCTCTCGCCAATCAACTCACCAAAGCCTTCGGAGCTTCGGACTTGCTCTCGAAGCGAATTCACCTCCTCAGTCAGCTGCCGATGGGCCACGGCGCGCTCCACGGCCAGGGCCACGACCTCCAGCTCTGCGGGCTTCGAGAGGAAATCATAGGCCCCAGCACGAATCGCCGCGATCGCGGTCTCGAAGTTGCCAAAGCCGGTCAGCACAATCACTGGAATGCCCGGCTGCACTTCCTGGCAACGCTGGCAAAGCTCAAAGCCATCCATCCCCATCATTTGAAGATCCGCCAAAACAACGTCCCAGCGCCCCTTCCCCAGCTCCTTTAACGCGTCCTCTCCCGATTCCACTCCGACCAACTCAAAGCCATAGTGACCTAGACCTTTGGTGAGGGTCTTCCGCAAAATAGCGTCGTCGTCGACGACTAATATTCGACTCTTCACCATCTCTATCCCCTCCTCAAGACCACGTGAAAGCAGCAGCCCTTTTCCTGGTCCGTCGAAAGCTCCAGAAAGCCACTCGCTTCTTGGAGGATGCTCTGACACACAGACAAGCCCAGGCCTGTCCCTTTGCCCACTGGCTTGGTCGTAAAGAAGGGACTGAGGATACTGTCGCGAAGATCCTTAGGAACTCCGGGACCATCGTCGCAAACAGACACGACGAGAAAGCCCTCCCCAAGCTCCCGGGAGAGTTTTAGTTCCCCTGGCTCCGCCACAGAAACCCTCACGCATCCGCCATTGGGCTGAGCATCAAAGGCGTTGACCAGCAGATTCGTCATGACCTGGCCGAACTGGTCACCGTTGATGAGAACCGGATCGTCGCAGCTGGACACAAGCTCGACGGTGACACCGAGCTTTTTGGAGAGTGGCTTCAAGACCTTGATCGTGTGCTCCAGGGCTTCCCTCAGATTGAGAGTGATCGCGCTCTCTTTGTTGATTCGGGAGAAGTCGAGGAGACCGCGAATGAGAGTTGCCATTTTGCGAGCTTGATCTTCGATGACGGTGAGGTCGTCTCGCATATCTTCGGTCAGGACCCCTTCCATTTTGAGCAGCGACGCTTGGGCTAGCACAACATTTAAGGGAGATCCCAGCTCGTGGGCCACCCCGGCTGTAAGGCGGCCAATAATGCCCAGACGGTTTGAGTGGCGTAACTGCTCGAGGGTGATTTGGTGGCGTCCTCTCTCGTCGTCCCGCTCCCGGGTCAGCTCTAGGATGTGTCCTTGGAACTCAGTGACGTCCTCGAAGGATAAGACGATGAAGCGCTCGCCCTCTTGGATTCCTTTTAACCGCGTCCCATTGAGCAGGAAGCTGCGGTGACCGATGGCGAAGTCACCCTCGAATGGAAAGCCTACAAAGTCTTTGTGGTCACTGTGGACCCGAGCCAGCTTCTCACACAATTCCCGGTCGCCCCAGGCTGGGCCTAAGTCGGGCAGGGGCTTTCCTTCGTAGTCGTCTGAAGAGAATCGAAACTTCTCGCAGAAGGCAAGATTCATTCCTTCGAGGACCAACTCTGCATCGAGGAGAAGAAGTGGGAAGGGAACGGTTTCAAGGATCTTGTCGGCGAAGCCTTGGGCTCGTTTGTAGATTTTCTGTTCGGTCATGCTTGTTCCCGAAATTGTCGCGAGGAAGGCTGGGCAGTGTATAGGACTTTTTGGGCCAGCTGGGGAAAAATGTCCCACATGGACATCTCCCGAGCCGCGAAGATCTTCACCACTGCGCTGGCACACCGCTTGCGTAAGATGTTGAGCTTGTGAGGTCGACTATGTCTGAAGAGAGAGTTCCTGTTTTGATCGTCGCCGAGGATGATAGGGACATGCGACGGCTCTTGGTGTGCGTGCTAGAGCGGAGTGGCTACTCGGTGCTTGCTTGCCCTGATGGAGCCAGTTTATTGGCGGCTCTCCGGCAGCTCCATGATTCTCCAGCGGACTTACTCATAAGCGATGTATCGATGCCCGGGTTGACAGGGCTTCAGGCCATCGAGCAAGCCCAATCCGAGGGCTACACTTTGCCTTTCATCATAATGACCACTATGGGACAGGACGACGCGGTCCTTGAAAAGGCGCGGCTGCAAGGAGCCATGCAGGTCTTCGAGAAGCCCTTTGAGCTAGGTGCTCTGCTTGAATCAACACGAAACTGCCTGGGGCACCTGGAAGGTTTCACTCAATCCAGCGCTTGCGGCGAAACCAAATGACCATTCCAAAAACGGTGAGCACGACGACCAGCCACCACGCGAGGTATCCATAGCGCCAGGTCAGCTCAGGCATGTTGTAGGGGGAGCTCTCGGGGGCAAAGTTCATTCCATAGACGCTTGAGAAGAAAGAGAGGGGAATAAAGATCGTCGAGATCAATGTAAGGAAGCGCATCACCTCGTTGAGCCGTTGATTTAGGACGGACATATGGGCGTCTCGGGCGCTTCGAACCAATTCCGCGTGTTGAGTGAGGACCTCGACCTGTTCACTGGCGTGATCGGCGACATCCCGAAAGAAGGGGCGATTCTTTTCTGCGAGTAGGGTGCTCGGATCGACAGAGAGTTGCAAGACAGCTTTGCGCTGGGCTCTAAGAATCTGGCTGAACTCGATGCCGCCTCGGCGGAGGTTTTGGATCTCTTCAAGGACGCTCTTCTCAGAACCAGCAAAGATGCGCTCTTCGAGGGCAAGGAGATGTTCGCCCATTTGGTCGAGGATAGGAAAGTGGCTGTCAACGATGAGGTCAATGAGGGCGTAGGCCAGGTAGTCGGCCCCGCCTTTGCGAACCCGCGATGTTTCAAGGGCTAGGCGCTCTCGCACTTTGACCAAAGCGTCAGGAGTATGGGTTTCTTGAAATGTAATCACCCAGTTATTGCCTAAGACGACGCTGATTTGCTCGCAGTAATCCGGACTCGGTCCAGCGCGTCCGAGGAAGAAGAGAAAGTTCTCGAACTTCTCTAATTTGGGAGCCTGGGGAGTATGAACAATGTCCCCAAGCATCAACAAGTGGAGGCCAAAGATTCGGCCAATTTGGCGGATTTTCTTTTCGGACTTTAGGCCTCGAACATCGAC
>JARGOJ010001242.1 GCA_029210225.1 Planctomycetota bacterium | reverse complement strand
GTCTGGAGGTGAGAGAAATCGCCTGCTGTTGGCCAAGTTGTTCACCAAGCCAGCCAACGTTTTAGTGCTCGATGAGCCGACCAACGACTTGGATGCTGAGACTTTGGAATTGCTGGAAGACTTGCTCCTAGACTATCCAGGGACAGTGCTGCTTGTCAGTCACGATCGGGCCTTCTTGAACAACGTTGTCACCAGCACTATGGTCTTTGAGAGCCCAGGGAAGGTGAAAGAGTATGTCGGCGGATATGACGATTGGTTGCGTCAGCGGCCTGCGCCGGTTGTCGAAAAAACTGTCAAGAAGACAAAGGCGAAAAAGACTCCTCGCAAAAAGAAGAAGCTCAGCTATCACTTGGTGAAGGAGCTGGAGAAGCTTCCTGAAAAGATTGACTCGTTGGAAACACGGCAATCAGAGCTTTACGAAGAGATGGCGAAGCCTGAGTTCTTCAAGCAAGCTGAGTCAGACGTGGTGATCAAGAAGAAAGAACTGGCGACAGTTGAGGCTGACTTAGCGAAAGCTTATGAGCGCTGGGAAGAGCTCGAATCCATGAACGGCTGAAGACCCAAAGACGGGAGCTGAATTGAGCGAGGACCGGGGATACGAGACTTTACCGGTTGTCTTTGTCCATGGAGTCCATGGAGAGACGACGGACTGGCAGCCGCTTTTGGCGAGGTTGCATCGTGGCCGGGCTCTTTACAAATCTGTCTATGCCGGTGACAGCGACCTCTTCGAGACTGACTCTATCCCCAAGGCTAGCTTCTTTAACTTCGGCCTCTATCACGAGAATAAAGACACTCCCAAATACTACAAAGAGCAACGCCCTAATTGGCCAAGCATTGGTGGTTGTCCGGTTCCTCGGACTGATTCCCATAATGACCGCTACAAGATATCTATCGCACACAATTTAGAGCGAACGATTGAGAACGTTTGCCGAGCCACGGGATCGGAGCAGGTCGATCTCGTCGGATTCAGTATGGGCGGCATAGTCATTCGCGCCTATACGCGCTGGTGCAGTTTCAATGGTCCTGAAGGCCGGAGTCGCGTTCGTCGTCTGTTAATCGTTGGGAGTCCTAGTCTAGGAATCAATGCCCTAGAGGCCAGCGCTCTGGGTTATGCGAGCGCGGTTGCTCGCCGGGACAAGCAGGCAATGCAGGGGGAGGCGGCGGAGTTAAATGTGGCCTGTGAGTATTGGGGAGGCGACAGTTATATCAATCATCTCAATAACGATTGGGATGCCTTCTGTGAAGAGTCAGGCATTGTTTACGGCAATATATATTGCTTTGGAGCATCTGTTTACGGTCGCCCGTTCTTTGTAGGAACATTGCAGTCACAGAGTTTCTGGCTCCGTCCCATGACGAAAAAGACCTTGCTCCACGCGCCGTCCAATTTCAATTATGAAAAAGACCTGGAAGAGACGACCGGGGACAGTGATTATGTTGTGAGGGTGGCGTCAGCGAGCTTGCCAAAGGAAGATTACCCCCATTGCAAGTTTAATCAGGCCTTTGAGGGAGTCCATGACGGTTGGTTGAATGCGCTCTTTCCCACCGAGTATCGTTTACACCGCAGCTTTTTTACTGAAGCAGTCATTCGACGATTTGTCTTAGAGGGGCAGGACAGCGCGGATTGCAAAGTGATTTCTGCAAATTTAGAGCTGGTAGAAATTGAAAAGACTAAACAGACCTTAATCTTAGAGACCGAGATTGAGGGGACGGGTCAATTATCGGCGCGGGTCACATTGGTGCCCCTGCGCTTCGCCAAGGATCCCAAGGGACTTTTGGCGAAGGGATTCCGAGGTTTGAAATGCTTTGGAGTCTTGCTTCAGCCGGGGAAGCAGCGCGTTTTTTTAGACATTCAGTCTTTATCAGGGACATATCAACTCTCTGGGGAAGTCTATTGCCTCGGTGAAGATACCATCGCTCTGGAGACAAGGGAAGTCAGCCTTCGGGGTAAAGGGCAAGCTTGGCCTGAGCTGGCGTCGTCGGAGATTTCAGTCGAGAGAAATGATCTGGGCCACTTACAATTGAAGACGGAGCTAAGTCAGAACGTCGAAGTGTCCTGGTCGCTTAATGGCGGGGAACACGGCCGCTATGATTGGTCGGAGTGGCAGCGGGGCGGGACAATCTTTCTCCCCGATTTGGCTAATGACACAAGCTGGGATTTGCTCGTTCGCAGTCGTCAAACCTTGCTGTCTGTCACTGAATTGGAAGCGCCAAGACCCGCTGGAGTGCGGCTGGTCATTGGGAAGGATGGAGCCATTCGTTTTCATTCTGAGTAAGATTTTAAGACCTGTGTAGGAGTGTCTATGTCTTCGGCGGATGAACAGCTTCGGGAATTAGAGAGACGGGTT
>JARGOJ010000132.1:4026-13236 GCA_029210225.1 Planctomycetota bacterium | reverse complement strand
ATTCTCAGAGCTTTCCCGGCGATCGTTGCTCCAGTTTGTTCAGGGCATCGAGCACCGCGCCTGCGCGGCGATTGAAAACAGTGAGCATCGTCATTCCTTTTCAAAGGCTTTGCAAGCGATGCTCGGCGACGTTCACAGGCCGGCAGAGGAGGTTTTTGGGGGGATTGAGTCCCGGGCTAACAAGAGTTCGAATCGCCGGGTTGGGCCAGCTTCGGGCTATGCGTTGGCCTCGGTGATCAGCAGTATTTATGTCGCGCTCACGGCGCCGAGTATTGAGCAGGGCCTCATTGACATTGTCAATCTTGGCGGCGATGCGGATACAACGGCGGCGATGACTGGCGCAATGCTGGGAGCGCTCTTTGGTCACTCAAGTATTCCAGAGCGTTGGCTCAATGATTTGGTGGCAAAGGATGCTTTTCACAATCGGGTTGGTCCATTGATTGAGAGAGACAGTTCTTTTCGCCCAGAGCTTTCCTTGTTGAGGCAAGAAATTATGTGGACGGGTCTCATGGCCAGGGCCTAAGCTGGAGATTAGGAGGACCCCTATGAACTATGACTCCGAGATACAGCTTCTCAGCCGCCGATTGATTTCAGACCCTGACAATCCACTGCTGCGGGAGAAGTATCACAATTTATTGTGTCGTTGCGGACTGCATCCTGTGAAGGATGATCATGGGCGGCTTTCAATCTACCCAAAAGATTCAGATCGGAGCGATGTGGTGCTCGCTGAATTTCACGGAGCGATTGATCCCCATACTGTGGCTCCTATGCAGAAGTATTTTGAGCAGGTCATCGAGACGGGGAGGGCGAGCCTCGTTATTGATTGTGGGAGGGTCAAGTATATCAACTGTACCGGGCTTGGATCTCTCGTGAAATACGCTGATGCATTTCAGCAAAAGGGTGGCGGTATTTATCTGGTGAAGGTGCCCGCTAAGGTTCAGATAGTCATTGAGATGCTTGGCTTGCATGCCTTCTTTTTCATTGAGAAAGATCTGAAGGAGGCGATGGACCGAATTGACAGTGAGCTTGAAGAGGAGCGCCCGAAGCTTCCCAATCTTCATCCACCTTTTATTGGAACGGAGTCTCTTCACGAGTGGGAGTTCTTTGTTCTTGAAGAGGAGGACGAGCGCTGCACGGTCTTGGTGAATACAGCCATTTGGAACCAGGTGCCTCAGGAGGCGCGGCCCTATCGAATCACAGTCAGCTTGCCCTTCTTGGCTATGAACGCGGAGGCTTTGATTCCACCCTTAGATGAGATTGAGAATCTGGAGCGTTTTGAAGCCAATTTTTTGCGCCGTTTCCGAATCCAGCATGAGGCGCAAATGATATCTCGCAAGACTTATCGAGATAATCGGGAGTTCACTCTCCATGGTCCGAATGGGACCTTTATGGAGTATCGTAAGACCCTTGATGAGTTATTGAAATCCTATCCCCGTTATAGTGCTTCATTGTCACTGGAGGCCGATCCAGACTGGAGTGTGTACTCTGAACTTGTTCGCTCAGGAATTGATGAGAGCCGCTTGGAATCGGGTAAATAGACAGAGCTTTGAGCGGTGTTCATGGGCCGTTCAGAGAGGGGCTTAATTCTCTTCGAGCTTCTTTCTGTTGAGTCCCATGCGTGTCCAAACGCGGCTCGCGCCTTTCTTCATGGAGCCTAAGAAGCTGCGTTTATATTCTTGCTCATGCTTGGCAATGAAGCTTTGGATCTCTTTGAGCAAGGCGTTTGTGACTTTGACTTCTTTGCCTTTGTCTATGTGAGCTTGATCTTCAAAGGGGTCATTGAGGACCCTTAGGGCGATGCTTAATAAGTCGCGAGCGTCTTTCGGAATATCTAATTGTCCTGCGGGCCAGGGCGACTGGTACTGTCCGGCAATTTTTTGGGAGCGGGCTTTTTTGCCGGTGAGTAGTTCAAAGAGAATGCAGGCGATGGCGTGGCGGTCGGATAGGCCTTTGCTGCCTTCTCTTAAGAGTCCAGTGATATTGGAGTAAGCGGGAGTTTGTACGACCAGCTCTTCGCCCGTTTTTTCATCGAGGACCTCATCCCCAAGTAGAAAAGACTCCATTTCTCGAATGGCGCCAAAGTCGGCGGTGATGACTCTGACCTTTGATTCCATTAAGATCTTGTAAATGCGTCCTTGCAGTTCATTGCTCCATGGGCCGGGTTTCCCAATCATGGGCCAAAGTATTTCCGCGATGCGCGCTCTCACTAAATAATTACTTGGCTTCAAATCGCCGTGTATAAAGCCCATTTCCTGGATTTCAATGAGGGCGAGGAGTGCGCTTTCGGTGATTAAGGCGCTCATGATGGAGGAGAGGTTATTGAAGACTGGAATCAATTCTTTAAGGGATAAAGCTTGGTCGCTGGTGATTTCGAGGGAGCCAATATTGATGGCGCGTTCTGGGCCGGGATAGTATTTGAGGATTGCATAGCTGTATTCTTGTGAGCCGACGCGAATATGTCCTTCTTCTTCAAAGTGAACAAACCAGCCTTCTTCATTGAGTTCATTCTCTAAAATCGTGGCCATGAACATCATTTCGCGTTCGTAGAGTTCAGCGATTTCTTTGGCGACGAATTTTTGCGGGACTTTGAGGGCGCGCCTTTGATTGTCTTGGGTGCTGGTGGCGGAGAAGACCCAGCCCATGCCTCCCATGTTCATGAGTTCGACATTTGAGAAGGGCTCCTGGTCTTCAATGGCGGTTTGTATTCTCTCTGCGACCAGCTCTGGGCTGAGTTCGCTGAGTGTTTTGAGGAGTGTGCGGGCGAGGATCTTGGGAACTTTGTGTTGGCCTTGAGCTTCTTGGAGGGCCTGCTCGACGTCGAGAGAGAGCTCCATGAGGGCGTTGTTGAACTTGTCGTCGAGGCGTGGGAGCTTCGGCTGTTTTTTTTCGCTGGCTGGGCTATCGAGAATTGTGTCGCTATCCAGGGGTGTGCTGTCGAGGATTGTGTCGTTGTCTTGGGTCCTTGGGGGCTGATTTATGATGTGTGTGGCTTGGAAGTCTTGAGCGAGCTGAGAGGAGGCTTTGGTTGGGGCATCCTCAATGACGGTGTCGGTATAGGCCCAGGGGTTGTCGATGATTTCGAGGCTTGTGGTGAGGTCTTGAATGGAGGACAAGAGCTTGCCAACGTCGTCTCGGATTTGCTGAGGGCTCATGTTTTCTTCTTGGAGCTGGGTGTCGAGGGCGAGGATGGCGGCGTCGCTGAGGTCATAGAGCGCCTTGTAAAGGCTGCTCAGGCCTTGTCTGTTGACTGGCTCCAGATTGTTTGGCGTCTCAGGGGTCATAAGGGTCCAAGAAAGTTTAAGCAGCTTGGCTTTGAATGGGTTAATATTTGGGCGCGCGGCCCAACACTTATTTTAGCTCCCGGGTTTATGACAAAGATACAAAAAGCCGTCAATTTCGGCAGGAAACTCTTCATTCCAGGTTTTCTGACGGGGTTGTCTTCGATGACCTTCCTTCTTCTCTGGAGTCAGAGGGCCAACTATTTGTTGGGCACCGAGGGATTCTTTGACCCGCTCTTTCTGTTAAGCATCCTCTGCGGATTTGCGTTGGGCTTTGGAATTGTAGCGAAGAGTGGACCGGGGCGCCGGTCGGCGGCTCGCTTCAAATTCTTTGGTCTCTGGCAATTCCTAGCCGTGGTGTGGGGGAGCCTGGTCCCTACTCTATTAGAGAGCTTGCTCCCCAGTTTGGGTCAGAGCACTGGAGTTCTGGTCTTTGGGTTCGCTGGGCTTCTTTTAGGCGCATTGATACCGCTTTATGAGGGCTGCCGTGGCAGCGAAGGCCCCTGGCGTGGGGCGTCGAAGTCATTGTCATTGTTTGTGTTGGCCGGTGCCTTCTTGGGGGCTTGGGGATTGACCAGCGATATGCTGGCGAACTTGGGTCAGTGGACGAACCTGACCTTCGCGGCCCTCGCTGGGCTATGCAGCGCCGCGCTTTCTTTCTACTTTGCGAGTCAATACGAGGGCGATTCGGAGCTTGTTCTCGATAGTCCTCCTCTCTCCGTCTTTCCTCCACTGCTTGGCCTCTTTTCATTTCTGGGGGGCGCGGTCTTTTTTGGCTTGCTCTTGCTCCAGAGTCAGGTCATCCAATTGACCTTGGGACGCTCGGAGCTGATCTATTTATTGACGGCGGTTTCGTTGTTAATGGCCGTGGGCTTGGCGCATCTGCTCGCCCGATTCTTTGGCCGCGATCCGCTATCTCTCGCGATCGTCGGGGCTTGCTTGTCGTTGCTGAGTCTGATGGTTTTTATGCGCGGAGTGCCGGGGCGCCAAGCGGAGTTCTTTGAATCGCTGACGCGGGTTAGTCGCAATGAGGGGTCGCTCTTCTCTGTTCAGCTTCAATCATTGTTTTGGGGATTTTTCCCGCTCTTTACCGGGTTGTCGTTATTGTCAGTCAGCTTCTTCGCTTTGTTTCGCAGTCCTGTAGGAATGAATGGGGCGCGCGGATTGAGATGTCTTGGAGGGGCTGCGGGGGCCGCGCTGACAGCCTATGTCTTAGTTCCAAGCCTTGGCTTTAGGGCCAGCTTCTTTCTCTGGATGGGCCTTCTAACCGTCCTCGCCTTCCTCGTCGCGTGGACCGATAAAGAGCGCCGCGCTCGACGGTTGAGCGTTGTGATTGCGACGGGGATTCTTGCTTTTGCAATGACGAATTCAGTTGAGTGGCCGGAGCGATCATTGATTCATGCCAAGGGAGATGAGGCTGTTGGGAACAGCGTTGTTTTTTACCAGGTGAATCATTCGAGCATTATCTCAGTGGATGATGACGAGGATAGAAACATTCGGACTTTGCGTCGGGACGGTCGATTCCTTGGGGCGATTCCCATCGATCCTAAGAAGGACAGCAGCGCAGATTTATCAAGCTCGCTTGCCCAGGCAGCGTACCCTGTTTTATTAGCGCCGAAGCCCGAATCAATTTGTGTGATTGGATTAGACACGGGGGTTTTATTAGGGGCGCTGTTGACTTACGAAGTGAAGAAGGTCGACGCGGTTGAGAGTCGGCCTTTGATTATCGAGGCTTTGAGAGACAAGGGAGAATTGTTTTCTTTCATGAACAATCGGGCCTTGGACGACGAGCGCTTAAGCTTGCACTCTGCAGACCCGGTCTATTTCCTGATGTCTCACCCAAAGCAATACGACGTCATTTGCTCGAAGCCTCTACATCCTTGGGTTACAAACAATGCCCGCTTTCACACTCAGGATTACTACGCATTGGTGAAGTCGGCCTTAACTGAAGAGGGCATCTTCTGTTTGAGTTTTGCCGCCGACGGATTGGACGACGAGGGCTTAAAAACACAGCTGGGAACTTTCTTGACGGTCTTCCCTGATGCGGTGGTCTTTCGTCCTCCTGGGACGTCGACGGTCTTGGTGCTTGGGGGTGTGCAAAAGATTAGTATTGATGATTTAAGGAAGCGGCTTGGCAGTCGAGGTCGCAAGAAAGCTCGGAAGCGTCGCAGCACTCACCCCAGAGATTTATTGAGCTGCTTCATTTCTGGACCTGAATCATTGAAGTCGTTGACCGCTGGGGCGGAGATTGAAACAGTGGAGAACTCCAGGCTTCAGCGTCGGCTCTCTCAGTTGGGTTTTGTTCCGAGTTCGTTGACGGAAAAACAATTGTTCGACTTGTCTCGGGGCTCAAAGGAATTGCTTGATTGGCTCTCGGGCTCGTTGTTTCAACGGCATCAATTAATGCACGCCTGCGCTGAAACGCGTGCGTTAAGGGGGGATTTGGAGAGCGCGCAGCAGCTTATTAAAGCGAGCTTTGACCGTGTGAAGGAAATGGAGAAAGAGCTTGATCGTCAATTTATTAGTTCTCAAGGGCACCGCTTGCTTGGGGATTTGATCTTTCGCAATGCGCGGTCTTTATCGGGGCGCGACTTGGAAATCTATACGGCGAGCGCTTTTCGTGAGTGGGAGAGCGCGTTAAAAATCAATCCAAAGAACGTGGCGGCGCGGCGCTCTATTTCTGTTTATCACCTGAATCGTCGCGATTTCCAAGCGGCTATTGGGGCTTTAGAGCCTGGGCTGACAGGCAAGCGTAAGGCGGACGCGCCTCTTCAATTCGTGATGGGTCGTATCTATGAGGCGCAGAAGAATTATCAGCTGGCCTGGGCGGCTTATAAAGAAGCGGGGAATTACGGCCAAGCGCGGGAGCGGGCAGCGAACGTACTCAACCTCGCGGAGCAGGCGGGAACTCCCATTCAACGGCCCTTGGGCCCACGGTTGAAAGACATTCCCCTGCTCGTCGATGCTGGGCGTCGCTACCTCAATGAGAAGAAATGGGTTGAAGCGGCCAAGGTCTTCCAGAAGGTCATTGAATATCAACCCGACACGCTCTCACACCGCTATCGACTTGCCTATGCATATCGAGGGGGGAAGGCTTGGGATAGGGCCCATAAGGTTGTTGATGAGATTCTAAAGCGCAAGGCGACGGAAGTGAGGGCGTTGCAACTGCGTGCTTCGCTGTATGACCAGGCAGAGGAGCCGAAAAAAGCTCTGGCGGCATGGCAAGATTGCGCGAAGAGGCAGGAGGGGCAGTTCTCGTCGGTCAAGAGCCTGACGGAGGTGGCGCGCTTGCATATTGGTCTGGGACAATCGAAGGAGGCTTTGGAGGCGTTGAGGAAGGCTTCGGTGCTTGTCCCAGAGAATGTTCTTGTTGAGCTCTATCGGGGCACAGCGTACGCAGCACTTGGGGAGAAGAGGAAGGCGACGACGCACTATGAAAAGTATCTGAAATTGTCTCCTGGAACCCATTCGATGAGGCGGCGAATTGAGCGATGGCTAGCGGAAAACAAAAGTAACTAGGGTTCGCCTCTCGATAGAGCTCATAACTTTCGCTAAAGTCTCAGTACTCCTAAGAATCTACGACGAGAATTGAGGGGACAAATGAGACAGGTTTGGATCCAATCGATTGGGCGCCCAGAGGTGCTCACGATTAAGGAAGCTCCCGATCCCACGGTAAGCGTGGGAGAGATCCGCGTTCAGGTCAAGGCGGCGGGAATCAACTTTGCAGACATTTTGGCGCGGATGGGTCTTTACCCTGATGCTCCCAAGCTTCCGTGCGTCGTTGGCTACGAGGTTTCTGGAGTTGTCGATCAGGTCGGCGAGGGCGTGGAAGGCTTCTCCGAAGGCGATCGAGTTGTCTGCTTCACGAAATTTGGTGGCTACTCAGATGTGCTCTGTGTCCCAGCTCTCCAAGCCAAATTGCTCCCCGACGCTCTCTCCTTCGAGTCTGGAGCTGCGATCCCTGTGAACTATTTGACGGCGTGGATGATGCTGGTTTATCTCGGTAATGTTCATAAAGGCGAAACAGTTCTGGTCCATGCGGCAGCCGGTGGTGTCGGCCAGGCGGCCATCCAAATCTGCAAGCACTTCGGGGCGAATATCATCGGAACGGCGAGTGAACCAAAACACGCTCGTCTCAAAGAGATGGGAGTGGCCCATTGCATCGACTACCGCACCGAGAACTTTGAAAAGAGAGTTCGGGAGCTGACGAACAACGAGGGTGTTCAAATCGTCCTTGATGCCGTCGGCGGTAAGTCCTTTCCGAAAAGTTATCGTTGCTTAAGCCACTTAGGTCGGCTCTTTATGTTTGGTGTGTCGAGCTTTGCTCCGGGGAGTAAGCGAAGTCTTATTGCGGCTGCGAGTGGATTCATGAGTCTCCCTAAGTTCAAACCGATCCCCATGATGAACGAAAATCGCGGTGTTTTCGGCTTTAATTTGGGACATCTCTGGCACAAATCAGAGTTAATAAAAGAGATCCTCACTCAGGTTGTAGACTTGGCCGAAGCAGGATCTTTCAGCCCAACCGTGGACAAGTGTTTTCCCATGGAAGAGGCAGCGGCCGCGCACCAGTACATCCAAGATCGTAAAAATTTCGGTAAGGTCTTACTGACCACTTAACAACGGAGGCTCCCGTGACTCCCAATGGCATGGCGCGTGAGATCATCATGCGCGTCGCGAATAATCTATATGGCGCAGAAGACCCTGCGATTGATGATCTTTTGCGTAAGGTTGAGATGAAAATTTCTGACGATGTCGACGCCGATGCCGCCGCCTCTAGAGCGGTGACGGCCTTGATGCAAATGTTGGCTTTCCCCGCTCCTGGCTCAGAAGACAATGTTGACGAGACTTGGTTTGACGAAGCCTAGAATTTGATCGGGCCAAAGGATTTCTGTCTCTTTAAAAGATTCTTATGCGCAAAAGTCAACAAGGGCTACAATGGCGCGTATTGCAGGGAAGGGAGAAGGAATCTGTGGTTTCATCAGTCTCAAAACGCCATTTTAAGTGGCTAACAGGCGTCGCATTGCTCTTTGTTGTTGGTTGCGGAAGCCAAGGCGAAGGAAGCTCTGTGCTAGAGGCTGCACCAAACTCTCAGGCACAAACTCAGATTCAAACAGGCTCCGACGCTCAAGCGACTTCTTCCGAACCTAACAAAAATATCCCCCTTTCAAATTTCAACCTCTCGCCTCGCGGCCTCTTTGTCGCTCTCCCAGCATTGCCCGGGGGCTCTCGCGCTCGGCACCAAATGACGAACTCGGGAGCGGGTCTCCTCATTTCTGGTGGGATAGCAGGAGATCAGGTCTTTTCCACCTTGCTCATCTTTAATAGGGAGTCCGGCGCCTTTGAGACGCTCCCAATCAAGTTGAGGGAGGCGCGCTTTGGTCACACCGCGACCGCCGTTCCCGGGCCTGACAATGTCCTGGGGACGCGAGACGATGGCATCCTTATCGTTGGTGGATATGATGGAAAGCATGCGGTTGCAAGCGTCGAACTCATTCACCCAGATCCCAATGGAGATGGCTCTTACAAAGATGCGCGCAATGAAAGCCTAGTGAAGCTCCCGTTTGGCCTCGCCGATCATGGTGCTGTCTTAGCGACCCGCCCTGACAGACAGACAGACGTGAGCGCCATCTTGATAACAGGGGGAATGGCCTTTACAAAGGACTCTGCTGAGCAAGGTCATAACAGCGCTGTGGAGGTGAGCCAGGAAGGCGTTCCAGCGGTTACAAACGCCTCGCTCTTCTATAAAGTCACATACAACAGCCTCGGTCGTGCTCGGGGAGAGATTCAAGCGATCTCTCAACCACAGTTTGCGCGCCGCGGACACGCCGTCACCTTGCTCCCTGGCCTCGACAAAAAGGTCGGCACCTTTGACGATCAGATTCTTGTCACCGGCGGCCTGGGATATGATATCAGCCAAGTCTCCACCGGCATT
>JARGOJ010000132.1:2994-4016 GCA_029210225.1 Planctomycetota bacterium | reverse complement strand
AGATTATTGATAGCCCAGAGATTTTTGAACAATGCTTAAATCGCTGGACCACAGTCACTCTCCTTGGCGAGGCCGATCTCAAAGTCGGTCGTTCGGCCCACCGCGCTCTAGCCACGAACTTTGGAGTCTTGTTAGTCGGTGGTATTGCCGAGTCGGGGCCTCAACACACCTCGGTTTGGCTCGATATTGACCCCGCCGATCCCTCTCTCGCGGAGCTTCGATTTGCTGGAAAGCTAAAACAGGCGCGGGAACACCCAGAAATTGCTTTCCTGGGAAACATGATTTTTGTCGTTGGAGGATTTAACGAAGAGCTAGACACAGCCCTCGACACCGTTGAAACCTTTAATCCTGCGGACAAGACGCCGCTCTTTGAAAAACATGAGTCGATCCTTGGCACACCCCGAGTTTTTCATGCCATGGTGGAGTTTGACAACAGGCTCATTATCACGGGAGGATATACCCAACCCGGGCTCCTAACAGAGCCTGATGCTGAGTTTTACAACCCTGTGAATACGGTCAAATGACACTCAAAGAACCAAGCAAAGACGCCGACTCTAAAACACCCCAAGCGCTCTCCTGGACCTTCATCAATATCGATGAAGGAGACTTCGCCTTAGGAGTCTTTGAGGACCAGAGCTATCTCATTGAAGAGTGGTCGCTGCGGCGCTTCCTCAATGTGCCAAATGTCATCAACGACCCCGTCTTTAAGAGCTTTATCAACGAAGACCTGCTTGAACTAGCCAAGCCTCGGGACTTCCTCACCCCTGAACCTTATCCTCAAAAGACCACGGGGTTTGATCCGCGCCTCTTAATCGAGCTATGCGAACTCCATCTCCTCGCCTGGGAAGAAGAGCTTGTTCCTTCCCATTTCCAAGAGCGAGTCGAGTGCTGCGCCATTCTTTACTGGCATCTCGTCGGAGGCGGCGCGGACCAAATGTCCCGGGCCATCTTCGGTGACTATGAGTTCGAGGACGACGAGTCCTAACTCCACGCTTCGGAGTTCTGCAATGCACAGATTAAGA
>JARGOJ010000132.1:0-2984 GCA_029210225.1 Planctomycetota bacterium | reverse complement strand
TGGGTTCGAGAGCCTACCGCTAAACTCCGGCCTTCAATAAATCCAACAGTTTTGGGAGGGCTTCTTCGGCGTTCATAACGAGATGGCCGCTGATGCTTTTGCCCCAGGGCTCGTCTTCTGTCGGCTTAGGGTTGATCTCTAGTACGTAGGGGCTCTGATTGGTCGAGGCGATGAATTGGAGCAGCTTCTCTGGGACGGAGACAACGCCGGAGCTTCCTATAAGAAGAACAAGGTCAACGCCCACTGTGATGAAGCTGTTTAGAGCCTCCCAGCGCCGTTCGTCGGCTTCCCCAAAGAGGATCATGTCGGGACGGAGGATGCCCCCGCAGGTATCGCAGCGCGGCGCTTTGAGATTGGAGACGAACTCTGGGTCGGTCTCGTCTCTCTCCCGGCCGAGGCACTGATAGTCGAGGCAGCGGAGCCAGAAGCAGTTGCCATGAAGCTCGTGAACGGCGCGCTGCCCGGCTCTTCGGTGGAGGTTGTCGACGTTTTGAGTGGCCAACAAAAAATCCCGCTCCAAAGATCGGAGCAGGACTTCGAGCTGAACGAGGGCATGATGCGCCGCGTTCGGTTTGACTTGTCCCATAGCGTGGCGTCGGACGGCGTGTCGTTGCCAGTAAGCTTCTGGGTCTTTGTGTAGGGTCGAGGCCATGGCATCCCGAAGTTGATCCGGGTCGTCATAAAGGCTGTGTTCCTGACCTCGATAAACGGGGAGCCCGCTCGCGACGGAGAGGCCCGCTCCGGTTAAAACTAAGCAACGCTTCGCGGTGAGAAGCGGCTGGACGGCCGCTTCTGGTGTCAGGTGATCTGCCAAGAGAGTGTTTCCTTTCCGGTGTTTGGAGAGGAAAAGCCCAATCCGCAAACCCTTACTTCTTCTTAAGCTTCGGTATAACGAGAGTCATACCAGGCTTCAAGCGTTTCTCATTACCCTTGAGGACCTTGTGGTTGGCTTTGAGGATGGTTTTCCAGTGCCGTGAGCTGCCATAGACCTTCCTGGAGATCCGACCGAGGGTATCCCGTTTCCTCGCGGTGTAAGTCTTTTCCTTGCTTGCAGCCGGCTTCGGAGCAGGAGCTGGCTTGACAGCTACGTTTTGCCCGTTTCCCTGCGCTTTGCTCTGGGAGCCTTTTTCGCTCGGCAGAACTCGAAAGGTCTTCTCATTTCCTCGCTTGGCATTCACCAAAGTTTGTGCGACAGACATCGACGGAGCGCTCGCACGCTTCGGCTTGACTTCGCCTTCCAAAAAACGCGCCAAGGCGATCACCAAGGCCATCAATATTAACAATCCAAATTTCGCGGCAGAACCCATTTTGTTTACCTCCTCTAAGTGCGGAAACTCATAACTGTGATATCGACTTAGGGGAGTGCTTAAATTCTCGACTATTTTCCAAAAGCCTCTATTGAAGCTTTTTTTGGGCTTCTTCCTTCATCTCCTTATATATATCGTCGGGGTCAACTTCGGTGTGCTCCAGGAATTTCTTGAGCAGGTCGCGAGCTTCCTCGTCTTTGTGAGCCCGGGCGGCCCAGAAGTAGAGTTCTGGGGTGCTCTTGTCTTTATCGAGGGCGATCGCTGTGGCGAAGACCTCCTTCGCGGTGGTTGTGTTTCGAATGGCCAAATAGGCTCTCCCGAGCATCCCTTGGCTGAAGGGCGTACTGTTTAACTTCGCGGCCCGATCAAGCTCTTCTAGCGCTGCGTCTGCGCGGTTGGCCCTTAAGAGGTAAATTCCGCGACGCTGACAGTTCTCATCGGAGACCTCGGTGTTCCGAGCCATGACTTTATAGTATTGGAAATCTTTTTCTGGGAAGTTCAGCTCGCGAAGGGCGGCGCGATCTTCTTCAGGGCTCTTGAGATAGCCATCCTTTGCGGTCATGGCGAAGTTCGGAAAAATAGCCGCGGTGACGGAGCCAGTGATAAAGCAAAGGCTGAGCGCAGTCACCAGACGCCCGCTGACGACCGAGCCGGTCATGGCGCGTCGAAGTCCCCAGGTGAGAGTGGCTCCAGTGAGAAGGGCGATCCAAGCGCCGATTTCGAGGCCCGTATAGCTGAGTTCGAGGGCCAGGAAGAGGCCAAAGAGGAAGAGGTAGTTGAGGAAAGCCCGATCTTTCACAAAGGCTATCAGGGAGCCTCGCTCCGCATAGAGAAAGCCCATCATCGCCCCGAGTAGGCCCATGAAGATTCCGCGAAAGCCAAATTCGTTGGTGGAGAGGGTGTAGTCGCCGAAGCTCTGCCCATAGAAGATCATGAAGTGGGAGGAGTTGACGAGTAGCACTCCCAGGATGACCAAAGTGTTCTTCTTGTTCGAAAAATGACTTCAACTTGCTTGCAAAGCATGAAGTTGATGACCAGAGAAATCAAAAACGAGAACCAAGAAAAGTTGAGGAAGTGTGCTGTGAGCATTCTCCAGTATTCGCCAGCCCTTGTTTCATCTAGCTTAAGAGTCCATGCGTGGTTTTCTAGGGTCTCATTGGTGAGCTTAAGTTCTCCAGTGAGGGCTCCAGACTCCCAAAAAAAGTACAAGGTCGCTCCAGCTATGAGATAGCTCAGTGGTGTCTGAATAAAGCGGCGATTTTTGACGGAGATTTGATGCTTAGGTCTAGAGTTTTCAACATCTTGGGTCAGATTTGAATTGGGGTTACTGGGATCCATGGGGCACCGTGTTTTTGGCGTTAATGTGGAAGAAGTCAGTTTCGGAAGGCATCATAGTGTCCCAAAACGTGAAACGAAGGCTAAAGCAGTATAAAGAGGCGATTAAGAAGCTCTATTTTGAAACATCAAGACGCTCCTGAAACTTTTTTTATTTTTAGTTCAAGAGAAGCCTCTCGAATGGTCGATAAAACACATGAACAACCATGACATATGGTTTACCAATGGTTTCCACCACATCTACAAAGTATGTAAGTAAGCTGTTTGTAAGCTGGAAGTGTCTGGAAGCCCTGAACTTTCTTAGTTGAAGTTAGCTGAGAACCAAAAAGTGAGGAACCTATG
>JARGOJ010000131.1 GCA_029210225.1 Planctomycetota bacterium | reverse complement strand
CATAAATTCTTCTAAGGGGATCTCTTCGCCCTTTTGCAGGCGCTTGAGAACGCCGTGGTCCGCCATGAGGACGCCGACGTTGATATTGTTCGCGGCATGTATCGGGGCGAAGGACGCGGCGATGGCGAGGCGTATGCCGGAGTATTTTTCCGCTTGGACGGCGGTTTCTCGGGACGAGCCCACACCTTTTTGATAGCCGGAGACAACAACTTCGAAGTTTCCGTCCATGAGGCCGCGCTCGGGGATCACACGTTCGCCGTCGACGATCAGACCGGCGTAAGCGTTGAGGGCTATATCTTCAGGTTTGTGGCTGAAGCAAACCCACGCGGGGGTCATGGCGTCGGTGTTGATGTCGTCGAGGAGGTCGTCAACGGTGAGGTCTTCCATTTTGAGGTCGAGCTCGCCGCGGAGTTGCTTCCGGATGAGTTCAGGATCCTTGGTGAGGAAGAGAATACGTTTACCTGGAGTGAGTGAAATGGTCTTTTCCATGAGGGAACTTCCTTTCCGCGACTGTCATGCTCGCTTATGAGCGCGGCATTCTAGTAAATATGAGCGCAGCTTTCCCAGTATCGAAGAAAGTCTGGGCGTATGTTGCAAATGGACCGATCTTGCCCTATGATCCTTCGATTCTCGGCAAAGGCTTGGTTTCGGGGAGTATATGGGGCGGCGTAAGCCATACCGCTTTGCACTAGGCATAGTGGAAACAATAGGATTCGTCGGTTCCAATGAAGCCCTGGATGCCATGTGTAAAACGGCGGACGTAGAGTTCATCGGCCATGAAAAAATAGGTGGTGGATACCAAACTATTTTTGTTCGAGGCACGGTGGGCGCTGTGAAAGCTGCGACCGAAGCTGGGGCAGCGGCAGCGAAGCGTGTGGGGGAGTTGGTGACGGTTCATGTGATACCGAAGCCATCCAAAGACCTCTCAGTGTTGCTGCCGAAGAAGAAGACTTATGAAGCGTGAATTTGGTTTACCGGAAGCGAAAAGCAGCCGGCAGTGTTCAAAAAAAATGAATTCACAAGGTTAAAGGTAACGAAGCATGGATCGGGATCTGGCCGCTTTACAAGAAGTCCGGGACCGCCTTCGCGAGGCACGAAGCGCACGACTTGCTATGGAGAACGCATCCCAGGCAGACTGTGATCGCTGGGCCAAGGCGATTGCCGAGGCAGGCCGGCGTTCTGCTGGGAGTCTCGCTCGCTTAGCTGTGGAGGAGTCGGGTTTTGGAATCGTCGCAGGCAAGACGATCAAAAACATCTTCGCCACTGAATTTACCTGGTCCAAAATCAAAGACATGAAGACCGCTGGCGTCATCAATCGCGACGAAGCCCGAGGAGTGATCGAGATCGCCCACCCAGCTGGGGTCGTGGCCGCCGTCATTCCTATCACCAACCCAACTTCAACAGCGCTGTTCAAGTGCCTCATCGCAATCAAGGCGCGCTGCTCGATCGTCGTCAGTCCTCATCCTCGGGGTATTAAGTGCATCGGCGAATCCTGCCGGGTCGCTTACGAGGCGGCCCTCGCTGCTGGCGCTCCAGAAGGTTGCATCCGCTGGCTTGAGACACCGACGCTGCAATCGACCAATGAACTTATGAAGCACCGCTGGACCTCAATCATCCTCGCCACAGGCGGCCCTGGTTTGGTGGAAGCGGCTTATTCTTCTGGGAAACCTGCGATTGGGGTCGGCGCCGGAAACTCGCCGGCTTACATTCACGACTCAGCAGACATTAAGAACGCGGCCCGAGCTATTGTCCTCGGCCAGACCTTTGATAACGGAACGATTTGCGCCTCAGAGCAACACGTCGTTTGCGATCAATCGGTGGCCGCCCGCGCCCTCGAAGAGTTCAAATCTCGTGGGGTCCATGTTTGTAACCCTGAGGAAGTCGCCAAACTTGAGAAGATCGTTCTTCGCGGCAAGCGTCAGAATGCCGATATCGTCGGTCAGTTTCCTCGGGTCATCGCTCGCATGGCGGGCTTTAGCGTCCCAGATAACACAACTGTTCTCATGTGTCCTTACGAAGGAGTTGGTTGGGATCGTCCGCTCTCGATTGAGAAGCTCTCTCCAATCCTATCCTTCTATACGGTCAACGGCGAGCGTGAGGCTTTTGCCCTCTGCCGCGAGCTGCTTCACTTCGGTGGTATGGGACACACCTCCGCCATTCATACAACAGACAAAGCGGTCGCTGAGCGCTTCGGCCTCGCGATGCCCTCTATGCGTACGATGGTGAACTCCCCCACAACTCAGGGCGCGATTGGTTACACGACCAACCTGTCCCCGTCTATGACGCTCGGTTGCGGAACACCTGGGGGTAACATCTTCAGCGATAATATTGGCCCCGAGCACTTGATCAACATCAAGCGTTTAGCCTGGGCGAATACCGCGATGATCGATGAATCTGAGCGCCTGGACATGGCCTTCCGAAGTGAGACTGGGGAAACTCAGCTGCCTTGGTCTCGTCATGGTCAAAGCGCGAGTTCTTACTCTGCCCCGAGTTCCTACTCGACGCCTGCCGCTCCACAAAACACTTGGCAATCTGCTCCTCAATCGACACCGGCTCGTCCGGCATCGGCCTTGGGAGCGTCACCATTTGGCAAAGTCAGTTCTCTTTCGGCCGCCGATATTGAGGCAATCATTTCGCGCAATCGTAAGGGTTAGACAACGAAATCACATACTAGGTAACTTTTAGACAGTTAAGACTACTGAGCCCATGTGGGCTGATAAAACGAGGAGTTTTTCTCATGAGTCAAATCGCACTCGGCATGATTGAAACCCGTGGCCTTGTCGGCTCTATTGAAGCCGCCGATGCTATGGTGAAAGCCGCTCGCGTTCAATTGATCGGCAAAGAAATGATTGGTGGCGGCTACGTCACTGTCATGGTTCGCGGTGAAGTGGGCGCTGTGAAAGCAGCCACCGATGCAGGAGCGACTGCCGCTCGTCGCGTTGGAGAGCTTGTTTCAGTTCACGTCATTCCACGTCCGCACTCTGAAGTGGAGTTCATTCTTCCTTCACGTCCTGCGGCTGACGCCAGCTAGTTTCCATCCTAAAAAAGCGTTTGGCGACGCTACGCCCAGGCTTGTCGCATAAGCTCTGAGTATCATGCGGCTCTTTTGCTTCTGTAGTCTTCGCCATCCGCCGATTTATGGATAGAAACAAAGTTCTGAGTGGCAGCCTGGCTGTCACTCGCTCCTAAACGCACAAGTTCTCTTTCTGCTTGTTTGGAGTCCGCTTCAAACAAGCAGAGTTCGCGCTCATGATGGGCAAGAAGGAAAACGATGGTTGAACTTCGTACCTTCACATATCTGGACGTTCTGCAGCCACAGTTCGCTGCGTTCGTTGCCTCCACAGCGAAGGGTTATCTCCCGGTCGCGGAGCAAGCCTCTCTCTTCGTTGAGGTTGCGCCAGGTATTGAAATCAATCGTGTCACCGACATTGCCTTGAAAAAGACAAGCGTCAAACCGGCCGTTCAAATTGTTGAGCGCGCCTTCGGTGTTTTGGAAGTCCACTCCTTCGATCAAGGAGATGTCCGCGAAGCCGGCGCATCGATCCTCGAAGCCTTGGATTGCACCGAGCAAGATCGCCTGAAGCCAAGAATTGTGACGTCTCAGACGATCACAAACATCGATCCCTATCAAGCGATGCTCATCAATCGCAACCGTAGTGGAAACATGCTTCTTGGCGGACAGACCCTCTATATCTTAGAGGTCCATCCAGCGACATACGCAGCTTTCGCCGCGAATGAAGCCGAGAAGGCCGCGGATATCTCAATCGTCGAAGTTCGCCCCTGGGGTGCCTTTGGACGTATCTGGCTCGGCGGCTCGGAGGCTTCCATTGAGGAAGCAGCCAAGGCGACAGCTTATGCGCTAGAAGCAATTGATGGTCGCCCGAACGAAGCCCGCCGCTAGGTCTTTCGAGAGACACACAAAATCCAGACAAGAGCCTCCCCTTGAGGCTCTTGCTCTCATTTGTTTATTACCCCTTCTTTCCTTAGGACTTTAAGAAAACCCCTCTTGGGGCTACGGACCTCCCATGAACGCGTCTACGGATCAAGGATTCTATAAGTTCATACAGAAGAGCTTTAAGAATGCCTCAGACATTTGTAAGCTCCCGCATTATGTGAAGACCATCCTCAAAGAGCCCAAAAATATCATCCAGGTGAACTTTCCTGTTCGCTTGGACAACGGCAAATACAAACTCTTCCAAGGCTATCGTGTTCAACACAACAACCTCCTCGGCCCCTTTAAAGGCGGCATCCGGTATAGCCCCCTAGTCTCTCTTAATGAAGTCAAGGCTCTCGCCGCCCTCATGACCTGGAAGTGCGCCCTCGTTGGCCTTCCTCTCGGTGGCGGTAAAGGTGGGGTCAAAATCAATCCCAGGGACTACAGCAAAGATGAGTTGATGCGCGTCACCCGTCGCTTCACCCACGCTCTCGGAACCAACATCGGCGCGAACTACGACATCCCCGCCCCGGATATGGGCACCAACGCTCAAACCATGAACTGGATCATGGACACCCACCTCAACACCGTTGGCTTCGCAAACCGTAGCAACCATGCCGGAGTTGTGACAGGAAAGTCCCTCGCCTGCGGTGGAAGCGAAGGTCGCGAGAAGGCAACCGGACAAGGCCTCTTCTATCTCATCGACGCATGGTCCACCCGCCGCGAGAACTTCGACCTCTCCAAAGCAAGCTACATCGTCCAAGGTTTCGGAAACGTGGGCTCCACTGTTTCAAAGCTCATGTCTGATAGGGGCGCAAGGTGCTTGGCCATTTCTGACCATGTCACAAGCATCTCCAATCCCGAGGGGCTCGACGTCGACGCAGTCATCAAACACTGTAAAGAACACAATTCTGTGAAGGGCTTCCCTGGGGCCAAAGAAATCTCGAAGGACGATTTCTGGAGCACCACCGCTGATATCGCCATCCCTGCCGCCATCGAATGCGTAATCACCAAAGACAACGCACACCTCCTCGATGTCAAGCTCATCGCCGAGGGCGCGAACGGCCCAACAACCCCCAGCGCCGACGAGATCCTCGCCAAGAAAGGCATTCAGGTCCTCCCCGACCTCCTCGCCAACTCCGGTGGTGTGATCGTCTCCTACTTTGAGTGGACCCAAAACAGGAACAACGAAACCTGGGAGCTCGAAGAGATTGACACTCGCCTCAAGCGACGCATTATCAAAGCCTACCACCTCGCGCTTGAGGCCATGAAGGTCTACGACACCACCCTACGCATAGCTTGCTTCATCACCGCCCTCAAACGCATTGAAGCCGCCTACGACGAACGCGGTATCTTCCCCTGATCACAAGGTCGAGGAATGAAACCAAATCCAGGGCAAACACAGGCCGGGCGCCCGTGGTCCGGCAATCCGGTGGCGTCTGTCGTCTACATGGCCATTCATAATACCCAGAGCCCATGGCAAAGCGAAAAACCCGTAGGGGCAGACCCCGTGTCTGCCCGGGATTTGTTGTTTGCCCTGGATTTGTTGTTTGTCCGGGATTTATTGTTCGCCCGGGATTTATTGTTGGTCCCTGAATGAAATCTTAGTCCTTCGCAGGATCAACGATCTGTTTCAAGGCAGCTTTCGCAGCGGCGCGAGCCTTTTCATTCTTGTCGTTTGCAGCCATGAGCTTAAGCCCGGGCTTCGCTTTCTGAAACTGACATCGGCCAAGGATGGTGGCGGCGTTTATTCGAACATTCCGAGTCTTATGTGACAACTGTGTGATCAGGGAGTCGATCTCTGCCATTTCCAAGGCACATTTCTGCTCGAATACGAGAGAGATAAAGGCTTCGTTGGCCCAGCGCCGAGTCACTTTATCTCTTGTACCTAGGGCTTTGCAAAGGGCGGGGAGCGCACGAGGATCTCCCAGCGCAGACAGTGCTTTGGCCGCGCTAATCGGGCGAAAACCATGGGGAGTCGTCAGGCCAGCTGTGAGAACTTCGAGGATACGATCCTTCGCGTCCTGGCTGCTCTCTTTACTTAGCACAACAAGCTGATCCGCTGCAGCCGTTTGAAGAAAGCGATCGGGGCCAAGGAATGCCTCGATGTACAACTTAACGCCGCTGTCAGGTGCGCGCCTCGCAGATAACTCAAGGGCAAAGACCCGGACATCCACGCTCGGGTCCTTGAGAGCCCTGTCAAAAAGGGCCCTGATCTCCGGCTCCACTTTCAAGAGCGAAAAGATCTCAAGGATCTCTTTACGGACGTAGCTCGGTGAGGTCTTGAACTGTTCCAAGAGCTTGCGTTTTGCGAAAGGATGGCGCTGGATAAGCTTGGCGAAGGCAAAACCGACCCTGTTGCGAAACTCGAAGTTATCGTCAAAGAGAGCTTCTAAGAGCAACGCATAGCTCTTCATATCGCCGAGTTCCCCAAGCAGGGACGCGGCCTTGCCTTTAGAGAGCTCTTCGTCAGTATCAAGCTCTAAGGCCGCGAGAGGGTTGACTCTCCCTTGACCGACGATGGACTTCTTGTTCTTGTCCACTTCGAGCCCCTTGCCCTGGAGGACGTCCCAAAGCTCAGGAATCAGCGCCTTTCGATCACTTTCACTCAAACCCTCAAATTTAGCCATCGCCGACAAGCGCACAGAGCCCTTTGGTGATTTCAGCCCGAGCTTCACCGCGGCGGGGGTGATCTTCTCTTTTTTGGGGCGAAGCACTTTTTTGGGCGCTGGCTCTTTCTTCTCCTCAGGACCACTGCAGGCGGCCAAAGATAGACCTAGAATGAGAGACATTGAGGTGAAGGACGCTTTCATAGGGTGTTCACTGACCTGTTTT
The DNA here is from genome assembly GCA_029210225.1 of Planctomycetota bacterium. Classification (GTDB taxonomy): domain Bacteria; phylum Planctomycetota; class J058; order J058; family JARGOJ01; genus JARGOJ01. Next base: position 6,471 of record JARGOJ010000131.1, on the reverse strand, counting down.
GAAGAGGGCTGGATCGACATTGCGAACTGTGATCTGGCCCCACTTGGTTGAGAGCTGCGTGCCAATTTCTAATGGGATCACCGTCCCTGGTTCGCTCTCGCCCTCGTCCGATTGTATGCCGTCGTGGACCATGAAGAGCAGGCCTTCTCCTTGGCGAATCAAAGTCCCTGAAATCTCAGGCCACCCTTCTAGATCGCAAGCTAAAGACCGCAGCGGCATTTCGTCTTCGAGGACGATGTACGCGTGCTGTTCATGGTTCTTTCGGCGATAAAGCGCGATCGCTCCGGGAAAGAGACAAACCCCCAAGCCCAGGACCTCAGCGATGTTAATTTGATCGCCGCTTGAGAGCGAAGCCGGGACTTTCTTTTGGAGCTTCTGACCATTGAGAAAGAGCCCATTGGAACTGCGATCGACGACATAGTAAGACCGCCCATCATGACGAATGCGGCCGTGCTCTCCGCTAATGCGCGCCGTTTTCTCCCGATGCTCTGGGCCTGGAAGTAGGCGCAAACAAAGGTCGACTGGAGCGCTTGAGTTTCGTCCGAAGCGCAGCTCACGACCTTTGAAGAGGACGAAGTGGAAGAGTCGCCCGCTTGGCTCTTCCTGACACTCCAGGCATAGCGGCCACTTGAGCTTCTCAGCCTTGTGATCAGTAGTGTTCATGATGTCGAGGGCGTCGATGGCGTCCACGAGCTGCTGAGGATTTTCGAGGCGCCCGTCCATGTTCTTAGAAAGGAGTTTTTCCAGGAGTGACCGGGTGCCAGGGCTGAGGCGTTGGCGAAGCTCAGGCCAGCGATTGGGCTCTTGATCTTTGATGGCCTTAAAGAGAGTGAGAACAGTCGCCCCCATGAAAGGAAGCGCCCCCGTCAAACATTGATAGCCAACGACTCCCAAGGCCCAGAGGTCGGTGCGAATATCTTCCTCTTGGTCCTCTTCAAATTGCTCTGGGGCCATGTAGTGAGGCGTCCCCAGTATTGAGCCGCTCTTTGTAAAGCGTGTGGCGTCGTGGCTCATTCCAGCTGCGAGGCCAAAATCCGTGAGCTTGGCGACCCCCTGACCATTGAAGAGAATGTTCGCTGGCTTGATATCACGGTGCATGTACATTTTCGGTTGAGACCATGCATGCGCGAGGCCCGAGGCAAGCTGTCTCAATATATTGAGCGCTTCCCGTTCTTCGAGATGACCTTCCTTTTTCAAGCGTTCATCAAGGCTGCCACCATTCAGATATTCCAGAACAAGGTAGGCGGTGCCCTCGGAGATTCCATAGTCGACGCCCTCGACAACGTTGGGATGCTTCAAGCGCAGGGCGAGGTCTAGTTCCCGTCCGAAGCGCCAGAGAGTCGCCAAGTCGGGGCGAGGTCCACCGCGCTTGATGATTTTGATCGCGACCTTCTTATCTTCAGGGGATTGAGCCAGGAGAACCTGGCCCATCGAGCCTTCCCCAAGCTCTTTGAGAACAAGGTATGGCCCGATATTTCGAGGCACCTCAATGTCGTCGGAGGAATGGTTCGCGCTTTGGGTCAGAGTGTCGAGCTCAGAGAGGGTCGCTTGAAGGACCGGAGCAAGGTCGAGAGTCTGATCGTAGGGGCTTGGTGGGGGGTGAGCGATTGTTGGGAGAGCATGGGTTTCGATGCGTTTTAGGATGCGGTTCGCGGAATCACGAACAAGCGGCTTGTTCTTAAGGCTGGCCCGAATAATCCGACCTTTTCGCGACTTCTTGCGGCCTTTCACTTCTTGTCGAAGCAAGCCTCCCAAGGCGTTGACCAGGTCCACTTTCATCGCGCCAAAAGTTTCGTTGGCGAGGGATTCGAGGAAGCTCTCAAGGAAGGCTTCAAATTGATCGCGACCTGGGAAGTCTTTGGTCTTGTCGACGCTTTGACATTCGAGGGCCATACGAAGGAAGTGCTGTTTGATATCGGGACTGTGGTCGAGGGTGATGCCCTTAATGCCAAAGATGAACTCAATGGAGAGCGTGATCATGGCTTGCCTGAGGGCGAGGTTGTGATCGGCGTCGATCTCTTCAAACTGCGAATATTCTTGAAGGAAGTTCTTAGATGGAAAGTCGAGCTGGACATCGCTCACAGCGGTTTTCACAGGGCCATAAAGCCGATCGACAACGACCATGAACATAGCGTGAAGCAGGAAGAACTTGGAAAAGGGCACGGGCGTTTTGAAGACTTGGAGTTGTTCAATCAGCCGAGAAAAGGACTCAAGCGCTTTCTCGTGATAAACAATCCAGCTTTCCCCGCCGGCATCGATCATTCCATAAGCAGGGACCGTCAGGGTCGCGAGGTCCTGAACCACGTCGACTCCTTGCTCGCCCAGCTTCGTCTTAATCGTCCCCAATGGCCAGGGCACTTGGATGAAGCGCCGAACCTTGGACATCTATAGTACTCCTCAACAATCCATAAGTCGCAATTTCTCAGGAAGATTCCCAACATCTCACAAGAATGTCACGATCTCATCCAGTCCCTTCTTTGTAATGTTCGGAATGAACGCGTCCTTCGCTGGATAGCCAGCGACCAAAATCATCTCAGCCCGCTCATTTTCCGGACGCTTCAACAAAGTTCTCAGGAAGTTCATGGGACTCGGGGTGTGAGTCAAAGTCGCCAATCCTGCTTCATGAAGCGCCATGATCAGAAAGCCCGTCGCGATGCCCACGCTCTCCTGAACATAGTAATGCTTCGTTCGCTCACCATTTTCCCCAAGACCATAATCTTGTTTAAAAATCACAATAAGGTAGGGAGCGTCCTCCAGAAATGGTTTCTCAGCGTCCGTTCCTAGCGGCGCAAGGGCCTTCAACCATTCTTCACTAGCCCGCGCCTCATAGAAGGCTCGCTCTTCCTTCTCCGCGGCCTCGCGGATTTCCTTCTTCAGATCCGCTCTAGAGACCACGACGAAGTGCCAAGGCTGCATATTCGCACCATTCGGCGCTGTCCCAGCGGCGAGTAGACATTGCTCTATGACAGCTCTTGGAACCTCCCTTGAATCAAAATCCCGCACAGAATGGCGCCGCTTTGCCTCTGCATAAAATGCCTTAGCCCGAGAGATCATCTCCTCTCGAGGATACTCGCGAAAGTCGTCTAGGGGTCGGTGTCCGTCATGGCTCATTAGAAGTCTCCGTTCAACGCCGATATCCGCTCATTTTAGTGCATGGTCGTCCTGTTAGTGCAGCTCTCACTGCTCCGAAGACGAGCTTGAAGACACTATCAAAGCAGGACGGCGAAAGACAGCGACGAGACTCTCTCTCGTGCCGTCACTTCTCATTCAGTTTTCCAACAAGGCTAAGACGAGCAAGCAGGACAAAGCAGAGTTGACTACTCTTTTGGTCATTCTTGAGGTATAATCCAACTCTATAGGGATATTTATCTTAGAGATACTTATCGGCAATTTGGAGCAGGCATGCCGCAGTGGCTGAACGTCATATTTTTTCTTAGTAGCTTTCTAATAATCTGCTCGTCCTTGTACTACGGTTTAAAGCTCTATACAAAGATCAAGCACACCAAGAATTCTTGGCAATGGCTTGTGCTTTTGGGACTTATCGGGCTCATCAGCATCGGGTATTTGATCGCCCTCGCCCTCGCAATCAATGACACCGTCGACTGGATAGCCCAGCTCACTCCTATCCTATTCCTCATAGCAGCCATTTATGTGCTGCTCACGATCATGCTCTCACAAAAGCTCTCGAAGACCTTCCTTCGATCGTCAAGAACGCTTGAGTCGGCGGTTGAGAAGCGCACCGAGGAGCTTCAGGCGATGATGGGGGAGTTGGAGGAGTCAAAGCAGACCTTGGTGGCGGCGGGAAAGGTTCAGTCGCAATTCTTGGCCAATGTCAGTCACGAGATTCGCACTCCGATGACGGCGATTCTCGGCTATTTGAATATCCTCATCGACACTCCCCCAAGCCCCAATTCGACCCAGAAGTATCTGCTTAGCATTCAGCATAACGCGAAGCAATTATTGTCAATTATGAATGACATCCTTGACCTCTCAAAAATTGAGGCCGGGGAAATGAAGCTCATCGAGGAAGCGTGCTTTCCTCCGAGCATTGTCGAGAACGTCATATTACTCTTGAAGCCTCTCGCAGACAAAAAGGGCCTTCAACTAAAAGTTCAATTAAAGAACACAGCGCCTCCGCTCATACAAACGGACTCAGTCCGCCTGCAACAGATTCTCACGAACCTGGTCAATAATGCGATTAAGTTCAGCGACGAGGGAGCCATTCAGTTAATCATTGATTGGGAGGCTACGAATGACGACAGCGGCGAGTTAAAAATATCCGTCAAAGACAGCGGAATCGGCATTGCAAATGAAGATCTGGAGCGCATTTTCAGTCCCTTTGCCCAAGCTAAAAGTCGACAGGACCGCCCCCTCACAGAGGGTACAGGCCTTGGTCTCGCCATTTCAATGAAGCTCGCTAGGATGCTGGGAGGGACAATTACCGTCGAGAGCGAAATACAAAAAGGAAGCCAGTTCACCCTGGCCTACACCGCAAAAATCAATACGACGAAGAACGCCAAAAACCCCTCCGGTGATACCAGTCGCCGACTTGCCACAAAGCCTCTGTCAATCGCTGGTGTCAGGGTCCTCGTGGCCGAAGATGGCGCCGACAACCGGGAGATCATAAACGTATTGCTCGAACACGCCGGAGCCCAAGTCGTAGCAGTCACCAACGGACAAGAAGCCCTCGACATTCTGCAAATCAACAGGGGCCTCAATCAAGACTTTCATTGCCTGCTTCTCGACATGCAAATGCCGGTCCTCGATGGTTATGAGACGATCAAAGCTCTCAGAGCAAGAGGCGATGATATTCCAGTCATCGCTTTAACCGCTTACGCCATGCCTACAGACCGGAAGAAATGTATTGAAGCCGGCTGCGATGAATACCTCTCCAAACCCTTCTCCACGCTGAGCCTCATCAATAGTATTCATCGCTTTACCGAAAGCCATGTTCAGGTCCTGCGCCAAAAGCGAATGAGCTCAAGCTTCGACGCAAAAATCGCTCGAATCACTCTCAATTACATTGCCAAAGTCTCAAAGACCCTCAAAGAATTAGAGCAGCATTATCACGATCAAGACACCGTCGCCCTCAGCTCAAAGCTCCATAAACTTACGGGCTCCGCTGGGCTCTATGGTTTCCCTGGCATCTCTGAGTTGGCAAGACAACTTGAAGTCAAATTCCGTGAAGGCGCATTGAACGAAGAAACACGAAGCGAGCTCAATGATTTCATCGAACAGTTTCAAAAATTGCTCGGTGAGAAGAACCTGCAATTAAACGGGTAGCCTACTGAGAATTTCTGCGCTGTCCATTCCCTATCACGGGTCTGGCAGCGCATTTCTTATGCTCAATCCTTAGGCGAATCGCTTTCTGTCGGCAATCTCTTTCTTAGCGTTGCCCGGGTCACTTTCAATAAGCGCGCCGCCGCAGAGCGACTATCATTACAGCGCTTTAACGCCTCTAGAATCAATCGTTCATCGATACGACGAAGTATCTCTGCGTGGGGCGGCAACCCTGTAGGGAGGACCTCGTCTAAGAGCCGCGGAATCAATTGATCGAGCTGAGCGTCGACATCCAACTCCGATTCAATTCCACTTTGAGCCCCCGACTTGACGACGGTCGCCGGCAAATGATCGGGGAAGACGAAGCGCCCTCGGGCTCTCATGGCAGCGTGCTGGAGGACATTGCGAAGCTCTCTCACATTACCCGGCCAATGATGCGCCATAAGACATTCTAGAGCTTCTGGTGAAATCTCCCGCTTTTCCTTCGATTGACCCAAAAAGTGTTCAACCAATAGTGGAATATCTTCCTTGCGCTCTCTAAGAGGAGGCAAATGAATGACGCTGACGTTCAATCGGTAATACAAATCGTCACGAAAAACTCCCTCGGTCACAGCATCGGCGAGGGAGCGATTCGTCGCCGCGATGATTCTCACATCGACAGGAATAGACTTGGCGCGACCAACAGGAATGATCTCCCGCTCCGCAAGAAAGCGCAAAAATTTCGGCTGAGCCCGAAGGGGTAGCTCACCAATTTCATCGAGGAATAGAGTCCCTTGATTGGCTTGACGGATGCGTCCAGCCTCTTCCGAAGTCGCTCCAGTAAACGCTCCCTGCTTATGACCGTATAACTCGCTCTCGACTAATTCAATGGGCAAGGCCGCGCAATCAATAGGAACAAAAGGCTGGCCTCTGCGTGCGCTCGCCTCATGGATCGCTCTGGCCACCAATTCCTTGCCTGTGCCGCTCTCCCCCTGAATAAGAATCGGCGCCGTCGCCCCGGCGGCAATTCCAATACTCTTAAAGATCTCCTGAATAGTCGCGCTCTTCCCCACAAGCTCAACACCACTAAAGGTTGTGCTCTCTTGCCTCGGGACCGATTCAGTCTTTCGCTCCGATAACGCTCGGGACAACATTTTTCGCGCCTTCGATAAATCGATGGGCTTGACCAAATAATCGAAGGCCCCTTTCTTC
>JARGOJ010000130.1 GCA_029210225.1 Planctomycetota bacterium | reverse complement strand
TTTTTCGATCATCTGCTCCCGCACTCGAAGCGCAAGCGGTATGACCTTTCTCTTCTTCCTCATGTTCTTTGTCTCACCGTACCTCGCCATAGCCGTCTTGAAGACCTTCCACCTTGACCACGAACAAGGTTTCTTCATCGAAGCATTCATGGATTTGATTGAATACTCGGTCAATTGGAACATTGCGATAAGCTTCAAGAACATCCTTAGCACCGACTTCAAGAACACATTTATCAACCCTCAAATCATCAGCAATGTCATCTTCGGCCTGCTCTTCTTTCTTCTCGGAACGCGCAGCTTTTCGTTCTTCAATTCGGGGCAACCGGTCAAAGCCGCCCAGCGCTCTGTTCTGCTAACACGACGCTCCATGCTGACGAATAAACGACGTCGCGTCTGGTCTTCGGCCCTGCTCTGGAAGGAGTTTTTCTTCCTCTCTGGGGGACCGCCTATTTTCGTAGCCAAAATCATCGGCTACTCCATACTCTGCGCGCTGGTCTTCGGCGCCCTTGCCTACCAAAATCTGAACATCACGAGTGGAGGAGTACCGCTCATGGTCATCTTCGCTTCTGTTGCATTCATTGAGATAGGTTTATTGGCGGGACGAGTCTTCCGCGAAGAGCTCAAGTGGCAAACCTGGCCGACCTTGACTCTCCTGCCAATGAGCGTAGACAGATTGTACTACCGAAAGATTTTAGGGGCCTCTCTCAGCCTCGCACCTATCTTCTTCTTCATAGTCTTCTCAGGCCTGTTAAATACCAGTGAGACCATGTATTTCATCAATAAAAAACAGAACCTATGGCTGATCTTCTACCTAATCGGCGTGACTGTTCTCTTTGCCAACGGCGTCGTCATGATCTCTCTATATGCCCGACAAGGAGCATTTGCCTTGTCCCTCGGTATGGTGGTGACGCTCAATATGGTGCTCCTCTTTGCCATTGAAAAGTTCTCTCGGATGCATGGCCTCAACTGGAAGCCAGACAACGTCTTAAAGGTCCTGCTCTTCGTTAACTTGGCGCTGAGTCTTCTGTTTCATCTGCGAAGTCGAAAGCGTCTGAAAGATCTAGTCAGCATCGGTTAGATCTGGGCTGCCTAACTTGATGCTCTGAATGCAATCGAGGGGAACTCAGATTTTCTCTGAGCTCCCCTCGATGCAATTTTTCCATTTGGAAAAAGGACCAAATCCCAAGCCTGGCTAAGAAAGTCCGAGATGCTTGGGTTCTAAAACGCCATGGGTCGTGTTTAAAGAATTTACTTCTTCTTTTTACTCTTATGGCGATTACGTCGGCGCATCATGCGCTGGCGGTGCTTGTTGATCTTCTTCTTCCGCTTCTTTTTTACACTCGACAAGGGAGTTCTCCTTAAACACAATTCGGATCTGGCCCGATGCATATAACTCTGCGACGACTCATTAAATCTAAGTTTACTAGCTTTTCAACCATCGACCCAATATTTATTCCATTAATCCCCCGATTTTGCAGCTTTCCCCTCTTCCAAAAGTTCCCGCGCTAAGGCCGTCAGACGCTCCATGGTCCTCTCTAAGTCAGAGATTTGCGTGCTCGGATTGATCAGGCAGAGCCGTAAAACGGTTTCTCCCAGGAAGACAGTGCTACTAATCATCGCCAGGCCATCCTCGTTGATCGCCCTCACCAAATCCAAGTGCAGCTGATTTCGCTCTTCATCTTCCAAATCGCCTTCGACATAGCGAAACGCCACGATGCCAAGCTGTGCACCGCTCTTGATCTCCCAAGGCTCCAGAGAAGAAATACTTTGCTCAGCGCGCTCCGCCAAGGCAAAACCGTAGTCAATCGCCTCCCTGAAAGCGTCCTCGCCGAACACCTGAAGGCTCAGCCAAAGCTTGAGGGCGCGAGGTCTCCGGGTGAGCTGTATCCCGTAATCGCAAAAGTTCCTCTCTTCGTCGGCGCGCTCGACATCTTTTAGATAGTCCGGGCGAATGCGAAAGCAATCCCGCAAAACCGAGCCCTTCTTGACCAGCAAGAACGCGCACTCAATGGTCTGGAACAACCACTTGTGAGGGTCGACGGTGAGTGAGTCGAGCCCCTCAACACCAGCAAAGAGTTCATTTTTCCGCGAACTCAAGATCGCGCCCGCCCCAAATGCTCCGTCTCCATGCAGCCACAAGTCCTGAGATCGGCAAATCGTCCCGAGAGCTTCCAAGGCATCGATGGCCCCAAAGTTCGTCGTCCCGAGGTTAGCGACCACACAAAAAGGACGCCGCCCCGCTTTCGTATCCTCGGCCAAGGCCAACTCCAAGGCGGCCAAATCCAAGCGTCCTTGACTGTCTGAAGCAATCTTGCGCAGCTGATCGCGCCGAAAGCCGAGCATCCGTACGGCGCGGTCAATGGAAGAATGAGTTTGGTCAGAGCTGTAGATCACGCCCCTGCTTTGGTCTTCGCCAAGCTTGTCGAAACGGGCTGCGGCCAGGGCTGTCATATTCGCGACCGATCCGCCACTCACGAAGAGACCCCGCGTCTCTTCAGGGAAGTCGCAGAGCTTGCGAAACCAATCGAGCACGCGAAGCTCCACCTCGCTCGGTCCCGATGACGCAAGCCAGGTCCCCGCGAAGACATTGAAGCCAGAAACTAAAAGGTCTGCAATGACACTAATGTAATTTCCAGGACTGGGAATGAAGGCAAAGAACCTCGGATGATTAAGCCGCGCTGAGCCATCAAAAATTTCTTCAATCACTTGCGCCAAAACTTCGTCCGGGCTTCGCCCCTCTTTTCGAAAGTCCAAGTCAAGTTTCTTCGTCTCTGAGCGAGAGAAGGTCTTCACCGCGGGTTGATCACGCAGACTTTGATAGTGCTCCACAATCGCGTCAATCGCCTTGTATCCCAAGGATCTCATCTCCTCCGGAGCGAGCTCTAAAGGTCCCGTCATTCTCATTCTCCAATCCCCGCTTTGTTTGTTGAGCCCCGACGCTGTCCCGTAAAGAGTCCGGTGGGGGTCAAGGACTATGGAAAAGCCTTTTTCCCAAAATTGGAAATTCGCGGAATCATCGTTCACAATGGGACTTTGACTTTCTCAAAAGCCCCCTTGCCCCTATGTCGCACTCGCAAAGGTTCATGGATTGTATGCTAAACCCAACTTCATCATCGCGATCAAGCCAAGGCCCGATTTTCCAGGAATCGGATCGCCTTCTCGATGATCGCTTTGTTCTTACAAAGTCGCTTGGGGTTCATGGGACAACCCAATCATTTATCGCTGAAGACAGAGACTCAAAAAAGAGCAAGCATCGTCTCCGCGTCTGGACCCGTGACCTAAACGACCTTCCCCACGACTGGCAACGCGACCTCAGCTTCTTCCAAAACCGCCTCGAATCCCGACGGGAACTTCGCCACTCCAGCCTCGGACCAACACCAACCTTGTACTGGGAAGAAGTTGATGAGCGCCTTGTTGCGATCTGCGCGGCCCCCCAAATGTCCGGTAGCTCACTCTACAAATCCTGCGCCAGGGCTCCCTGGAACGCCGTCTCTGAACTCCTGGCTCAGGTGTTGCGCGGCCTGGAATTCCTTCATTCCCAAGACATTTATCAAGGGTCCTTATCGCCGAGACGAGTCACTGTCCAAGGCGGCGGCCAAAGAAAAATCGCACGGCTCATCTACCCTGGAAACTCCGATCTAACCGAGCTTTATGAGTTTTTCTCAAGCGAGGAAAACCCCCTCGATATAGCCCCCGAAATCGTCGCCGGAGAGCAACACGATCGACGGAGCGACCTTTATGCCTTTGGCCTCATGTTTTACGAAGTCTGTTGTCGCCACCATCCCTTTGAGAAGTCAAAAGATAGAAACATGACTCCACCGAGGGAGCTGAAAGCAACCTTACCCAAATCCTTCGAGCAGATCATCCTTAGGCTCCTCGACGAGCAAGCAGAAAACCGCTACGCGACAGCGAATGCGGTGATCAGAGAGCTGAGCGCCGCCAGCAAGAAACGCTACGCCGTCGAGCCAAAACAGGGTCGACTGAGCACGGTCTATGCCGCCGGGACAACATTTCATGAGAAGGCTCTCGGTCACCTTGTCGATCATGTTGAAGGCAAGCTGACGGCGGACCCTCCGGAATCGCCAGGGGTCATCCTGTTAAAGGCCCCCGCAGGATCGGGCAAGAGCTCTCTGCTTCGAGGTCTTCGACGGGCACTCACCAAAGATAAACGCCTTTGGATTCGCAGTCGTTACCGAGACGGAAGTCGAGAAGGCCTACTAAAGCTCATCGCCCGAACCCTCGACGCCATCGAGGACCTCGACAACGGCGAACACATTCGGAAACGCCACGGAGCTGTCCTCGCCCGCGCCTTTCCTGAGCTGAACCTCTCCTTTGCCCCCGCACCAGCACTGGGGAGCGGCGAAGACCTCCAACGTCTCGTCTCGGCGACCGTCGCGCTCTTTCTCGGCCTCGCCCAAAATCACCCCGGCCTCATCGTAGAGTTTGAAGACGCTGAGTTCTGCGACCCCCTCTCCCTCAAAATAATCAGCGCCCTGTCCCGAGTGCTCGACCCTAACAACAGGGATGGGGAGCTCGTCTCAGAGACACCGTCGGCTCATTCAAGCCAAGCCTCCCTTTGCGTCTTGATTTCGGTCAATAAGGACGAGCTATACGGGCGCTTAGCTGAGAAAATATTTGATGATGAATTGAAGAGCGTCGAACAAGTCGAGTTACAAGCCTTAACCAAGCTGGAAGGCTCAAAACTAATCGCATCCTTGCTCGGGCGTGAAATTAGCCAATGCGGAAAACTTCATGAACAGATCGGCGAATTGGTCGGCCGCACGCCCCTCTCCTTAATCCAATGTCTCCACGATTTAGTTCAGCGACGCTGGCTTCGAGCACCGGGGCAAGATGTTCACAAGGAGTCTGTTCAGCTCACGGAGTTGCCCTATAAGAGCCTCCCCGAACTACTCGACGCTCGTTTACAGTCCTTGGATAGCATAGACCGAGAAGGGCTTCGCTTGATTGGTTTGGCAGGATCACTGTCGACGGAGCGTCTCTCTGAAATACTCAATATCAGCCAGTCAGAGCTTGCTTGGCGAGTTCGTCGCCTTCAGCGAAACGCGCTCCTCAATCGAAACTCTGAAGACAAAGAGTGGCGACTGGTCAGCACCCTCCTTGAAGAACGCCTCCTCGCCAACATGGACACCGAGAGACGGCAGGAAAACGCCGAGAAGATCGGTCAAAACTTTCTTCGAACCCACGGGCAATTCGGCGCCACAGACCTCATTCGGAAGGCATCCCAGCTGGATCGCGCTGTTCATCTTTTAGTCCAGGGAAACTCAGGTCCAGGCCTTGGCGCGGCCCTTCGGGAGGTGGCGCGGGGTAACAGCCGCTCTTTCAACCATGAACGCTCCCATGACCTCTGGAACAACGAGATCAAGCTCATCAATGATGTCTTGGCCTCAGAAGAAAACATCGCCAACCCCCAGGAGGCCGTCCCGGCGGACGCTCTCACTTGGACCGCCCTTCCTCCCGAAGCCATAGAGCGGCGTCGCTTGTTGCAAAGCGCCTGGTTTGAGCGTGGTTTTACCGCCCTCGCACTCGAACGCCCCCACGATGCTCGCAGCGACTTTGAGCTAGCCCTCAAAGGCGCCCGCGCTCTACGCCAGCCCAAGGATGTCATCCGTGCGTTGCTAGCCCTCGGCGATTTAGAATGGCGCGGACAAAACTACGCGAAGGCCCAGTTTCACCTCGAAGAAGCGCTCAACCTCTCCAAGGAGATTAGCTGGTTCGAAGGATTGACCCATGTTTCCTCTCTGTTGGCGCGAGTCTTTGAAGCGCAAAATCGATTTGCGCTGGGTCTCGACGTTCTTCAACGCCTCGAAAGCTCCACGACTCACAAGAGCCCGCAACCCGCTTTAGAGTTGCTTCGAGGTCGATTGTTATTGGCTCACAGCCAAAGTATGGAAGCCCGAGAACGACTCGAACTCGCCCTCGAATCCCTCGACGAGGGCCATCAAGGCTTCCTCATGGTCGAGGCCCTGTGTCTGCTCTCAAGCCTTGAACAAAACGACGGCCATCCTCGAAAAGCCCTTCAATACGCAAAGAAAGCACTCTCCCAAGCCAAGGGTCAATATTCTGACACCATCCTCGCGACCGCCCTCAGCCGGCTAGCGTCCGTGTTTGCCTTCCAGGGGCAAGTCCAGGATGCGCTTCAAACTTTTGGTCGTGCCCTTCGGAGAGCTGAGGCCAGCCAGGACAGCCGACGCCGTCAACGCATTCTCCATGAGCAAGGGACACTGCTGCGTCGTCTCGGTCACTTTAAAGAAGCCGCAGAGGTTTTCCAAAACTCCGTTCATGACAGTCAGCACGACCCCGATGGGGCGCTGCAAGCGTCCATCGAACTAGCGCGCTGCCACCTTCTCACTGGAGATGTGGGCCTCGCTCGCAAGACTCTAGAGAGCACACGAAAAAAGGGAGCCTCCCCAGGGATAGAGCTGGAAGCGCTTGGCCTTCAGGCAGATATCGCCTTGAAGGTGGGTGATCTGACAAAGGGTCTTGAATTCGCAAAGCAGGCTGTAGAAACCGCTGGTCGCCTGGGTGACCGGGCAGCGGAAACTCGCGGGCGCCTCACTCAAGGGCAACTACTTCTCGCGCTAGGGCGCATCGATGAAGCCTATAGTGAACTTCGTGAAGCCAAGCAGCTCGCCTCGGCTGTGGTGCTTTGGTCATCTTTGGCCGAAGCACAACTTGGCCTCGGCGCCTATCACTCCCTTGTAGGCCAGCCGGGGCCCGCGCTCAGCGCCTTTGAAGGGGGACGAGATGCGGCGCAAAAAGCCGGTGACCGAGTTGTCGAGGTCCGCTCGCTGCAGGCCCTTGGACGCTTCCATGGCTTCTTAGGACAAAACAAGCGCGCCCTCGCCCACCTTGATATGGCCCTAAACCAGGCACGGGAAGCGGGGCTCAAGCTTGAAGACATCGACATTCGCCTGAGCTTACTCCAGCTTGAGCTAGAGGATGGTCAACTCTCTGAAACAAAGCTTCAATCGCTCAACGAATCGCTCACCCAACTTGAAACAGACGTGCGCCAGAGTTCCTTGCGCGGCTTGCGACCCCACATGGAGTTGATTCGCAGTCGTTTACTTTGGGCCAAAGGAGATGTGAAAGCCGCCCGTCAACGAGCCCGAGCTGCCATTGAGGCTGCCCGAATCGGCCGATATGGTCTCGTCGAGATCGAGGCCGGAGTGATCTTGGCTCAGCTTCATGGTCTCGCCGGCAAGTGGGAGTCGGCTCAAAAACAAGCTCAGGCGACTCACGATGTCGCGCTCAAACTTCAGCTGGGAGAGGCCCAGGCCAGGGCTCAAGCGGTGCTCGCGAGCGCATACCTGGCACAGAATGATGCTCGAAGCGCGGCTCAGTGCTTAAGAGAAGCAGCTATTCGCATTCGCGCCATTTGGGCATCGCTTCCTGAAGACTTGAGAGGCGACTACTTAAGCAAAGCATTCATTCAGTCTTTTGATGGATTGACGAAGGACGTCCTTGAGAAGTCAAGTACAACGGACGTTCCTGCGCCAGCTCCGGCCCCAAAGGGCGCGGTTTTAGTTTCAGCCCCAGCCTCGGCGCCGCAAGAACCCCTAAGAGATGTTCTCACAGGCGTTTTCAACCATGGCTACTTCATGTCTCAACTTGATTTGGAGGTCAAGCGAGCCAAGCGGCACTCGCGATCTTTGGTGCTGATCAAGACCAATATCGATCGATTTAAGTTAGTGCGCGAGCTCTATGGTAGCCAAGTCAGCAAGACCGTTATCAAAGGAGTTTCAGAGGTCGTCGCCAGGAACCTCCGGGATGTCGACTTGGTGGCGCGGTATTTCGGAGATCAGTTCGAGATCTTGCTCCCCGATACAGACGCCGCTGGCGGCTTGCTCACCGCCGAACGCGTCCGTGATGCCGTTGAACAAGCCTCCTTTGAGCACGAAGGAGAACGCATTGATGTCACGCTATCTATTGGCTTAGTTGTTTTCCCAGACGACGCAAGCGATCGATCAGAGTTGGTTCAGCGTTGCGATGAGGCGCTGTACAACTCTCGCTCGGTGGGGCCCAATCACATTTTCTCGTTTGTTAATCAGGGAGAAGAAGAGGATCAGGTCACTGATGAGAGCCTCCGCGATTTGGATGCCTTGCTGCTATCGAGGGAAGGCCGCGTCATTGTTTCGATGATCAATCGCATTGTGAATACCAACCTTGCCTTTGACGAGATGACAAAGCTCGTGACGAGTATGGTCGTCGATGCGACCCGGGGTCAGCGGGGCTTCTTCATGATAATGAACGACTATGGGGAGCTCGAGTTCCGCCATGGTCAGAATATGGATAATGAAACGGTCAATGTGACTCACGGTGAGATCTCCCTTGGAATCGCGAAAGAAGTGGCGCGACGGGGAGAGGCGATGCTCATCGAGGAAGCCTTAGATGACGACCGCTTCCGGAGTTACAAGAGCGTCCTCGATTTACGTCTGCGTTCCATTCTTTGCGCGCCTATCAAGCGGGACGGCGAAGTGCTTGGGGTTGTGTATGTCGACCACAACTCCATCTCCCGGCATTTCACAAAGGAAGACCTCAACTTCTTAAAGGCCATCGCTGAGCGAATCGCCGTGCCCCTGGCCCATTCAAAGCGCCTTGACGATGCAGAGCGGAAGCTGAGGGAGGCGCAAGTCCAACTGCAGGCTTCTCAGAATGCGCTCCAAACAAAGTATCGCTATGAGAATATCATTGGGCGCTCAAAGCCGATGGTCTCGGTGCTACAGCTCTTGGACCGGGTCGTTGATACCCATCATTCGATTGTGATTCATGGTGAGAGCGGCACGGGTAAAGAGCTGGTGGCGCGGGCGATTCACTACAACGGACCGCGCAAGGACAAACCATTTATCGCTGAGAACTGCGCCGCCTTAGCGGATACTCTGATGGAAGCAGAGTTGTTCGGCCATGTAAAAGGAGCGTTTACCGGGGCCGATCGAGATTCGAAAGGTCTCTTTGAGTTGGCCAATGGGGGCACCCTCTTCCTCGATGAGATTGGCGATATGTCGGAGCCAATGCAGAAGAAGCTGTTGCGTGTTTTGCAAGAGGGGGAAATTCGCCCTGTGGGAGGTAAGCGCGCTATTAATGTCGACGTTCGCATTATCTCGGCGTCGAATAAGGACCTCCGAGAATTGGTCGCGACAGGTTTGTTCCGCGAGGACCTTTATTACCGGCTGAATGTCATCAAGGTTGATCTCCCGCCTCTCAGAGACAGGAAGGACGATATTCCATTGCTCGTCGATCACTTCTTAACGAAGATCGTCGGCAACAAACAGCACGGTATGAAAATTGATCGCGATGTTTTAAGGGTTCTCACGGAGTATGATTGGCCTGGCAACATTCGAGAATTAGAGAACGAAATCAATCGTCTCTTGGCTATGACTGACGGCAAGATTCGGGTTGAAGATCTGTCACCGAAGGTTATCGAGCAGGTGAAGACAGTGGATGCTCCGACTGTCGATCGTATGTCTCGCTATTACAACCGTCCGTTAAAAGAGGTTGAGCGGGAGATGATGATCGACGTGATCACTCACACCTTGGAGCAGACCAACTGGCACCGCACCAAGGCCGCGAAGATCTTGGATATTCCGACCTCCACTTTGTTTAACAAGATGAAGAAGTTCGGCATCGGCTCATGATCATTGAGGTTCAGGTCATTTCTTCGATTTCGATTTTGCCAAATTGAAGCCGCAACGATTGAATTGAAGATTGTATTGACTCGAATTGATTGCATGGGACCTCGTTATGATTCGCAAAGCTCGTTTGTTTTCCCTCTTAACTTTTCTTGTCGTCGTGGGGCAAAGCGTCTCTGGCGACCAGACAACGCTCTCGGTCACGAATAGAATTTGGCATCCGATCCTTTCTCTAGGGGGGCAGGGCGCGGTCAAGGTGGGTGATGCAAAGGCAAGTCGGGCGGTCGTTAAGAAAATCAAAGAGAGCACCAAGATTGTGAGAGCGGTGCTCGATGGCAAGATTAAGGCCGATGAGAGCACGAAGGAGTTTTGGGAAGAGGTCACCGAAGACCTGGCGAACCTCGACTTGGATTCTCTCTACGAAGATTTCCCAATCGGTCCCGAGGACGGTTGGCGACGCTTACGCTTAAAGGGTGAATGGACGGGCAAGGAGTACAGCATCGTCCAGGCCAAGAACAAGTCGAGCCTTGCGCTGAGCGTTGACAAGTCACCAGGAGTCAGCCTCTATGAGGGCGCTTTGGATTTAGGATCCAAGCCAGTCAATGAGGGCAAGACCTATCTGACGAACTTGGAGGCCAAGATCGGGCTTGGGAGAACCAGCGTGACTCAGCTGCTTCGCATGAGCAGCTTGACAATGAAGGTTGTCGAAAGCGAAGCCAATACTGAACTAGGCGCTAAGCGCGCCCGGCCATCGAAGTCGATGCGCGGGACTGTTCTTAAGGAGAACAGCACTCTCAATCCTCATGATGTCGAGCTTCTCGCCAGCTTCGCGCAGAGCTTTCCAAAGTTCTTTAAAGCTCTCAGCCCCGTCTTTGAAGTGCGGGATTTAGTTGAGTTTAAGCCGGTAGCGGTGCCTGGGGCACCTGGGCTTTGCCAAGTCAATTTTAAGCTTAAGTGTCGGAATGAGGTTTTAGAGAAGGCCTATCCTGAGATTCATGATTATCTTGAAGATCTTGGACCGCTGATTAAGGTTGAGGGAGTTCTCAAGGATGGACAAAATCGCCGCCTCGGATCCTTCTCTTTGGACACAGGGAGCCAGGAGATCCGCTTTCGGACTTTGATTAAAGACGGGGCGGTGCTTCCGGTCGATGATATGGAGAAGCCTGTTTTCAGCGCAGCGCTCGACCCGACTGCTGTTCGCCGATTGCGGTTTAGCGTTCGAGCCAATGCCCTCATTAACGTGAACGGAATCAACATAAACATCGCTAACATCTCTCTGGGAGGAGATTATCGGCGGGTTCGTGACGACGCTATGGTGACGACACGCTTCAAGATTCCGCCAAAGGTGACCGTTTCGGGTCAGGCCTATGGAGTTGTTCCGACTTGGCTCATTGACGTCTTCATTCCCAGTAACATTGGAGAGTTGGCGACGAACTTTTTGAAGACTTTAACTCGTGGCAATGGTGGCCGGGGATTTGAGGCTCGGACCTTTATACATAGGGGGGCGACTGGTCAGAGCTTGTGGCATCTCAAGCAGCAGAGTGAGGTTCTGAACAACGCTTTGATTCAAATTGGGGCGCGACTCATGAACCACAAGGTCATCCCGGACGAGGACACTCGGGAAGAGTTAAAGACGCTGGCGCGCAAAATTCTCTTTGGTATCGATTCCGATGCGTCGGCGATGCTCCGAACCCTACCACCGACTGGAAACTAAAGGTCCTGCCTGTCTTCTGACCAAGATAGAAGTCCCTGATAACGTCTCTCGTTGATGCAGTGTTCTTTGTCGGTGAGCGTCCAGCCTTTGAGTCCGGCCATGGCGAGAGGCGCGATGACGAGCAGTTGCGGTAAGACGTCCGTTCGATCTTTAAGTTCGAGCCAAGCTATCCATTGGGCTGGCTGATCGGGTTCGGGTCGGAGCGCTTGCTCTACCGGAACAATCATGCGCCAGACTTCCATCACGTAGTTTTGGCCGAAGACCTGTCCTATCCGCTCTGGATCTCTCCCTTCGAGCCCCGTTTCCAGGTGCATTTCGCGAAGCGCCATCTCCCTTTGGGTGTAATGTTCGAGAACCCAGCCTCCGGGGAGGTTGAGGAGACCTTCGTGAAGGGACTTCGGCGGCTTTCGAACGAGGAGAATTTGACTGGGGACTCGGTCGTAGGATGCTTGACCGAAGCAGAGAACGTATTGAGTGGTTTTTTGCGATTTTTGGTGCTGGCTCATAGCTGAGATTTCGCTGATTCAGATCGTCGATGATGAATTGGGACGAATTTGTGCGCAAAAGTATGTAAGAAACGGAGTATTCTTCATATCTGGCCCAGAACAAGAGTGACCTATTTTTACACATTCTTAAAAAACACAAAAAAAATCAGGGAAGTTCTAGCTTTCCCAGCGGCTTAAGACTGTTGCTTTCATCACCGCGACCAAACGAAAGAGCTACAACAAAACACGCAAACACAAACATTAGCAACTCGCGTGCAAATTTGGGCTGTGGCTCGGTTAAGTTCAAGAGTGGGTATTTTTTACACTAGCATACCTTTGGTGGACATTGAGGTGCCTGTATGCACATCAGCTCCGCTTTATTCATATTTACACAAACCAAGAATGCCCCTAAA
This sequence comes from Planctomycetota bacterium, assembly GCA_029210225.1. Classification (GTDB taxonomy): domain Bacteria; phylum Planctomycetota; class J058; order J058; family JARGOJ01; genus JARGOJ01. The sequence goes on along the minus strand of JARGOJ010000130.1, from coordinate 990 downwards.
TTACCTACAGCTGCATTGCGCAGTTGACTCGCTAACACTCTTCGCTTCTCTATCAACCTTTGGTGAAAAATATGACACTCGATCAAGATTGGGCCCTGGTAAAACGCTGTCAAAACGGTGACGCCAAGGCCTTCAACGACCTCTACAACAAATACTCCGGGAAGATTGCAGGATTTGCCCGCAAGTATCTTGGGGACGAACACCACGCAGACGACATTGTTCAAGATGTCTTTATGCAGGTCTATCGCAAACTCGCAAACTTCAGAGGAGATGCTCGGTTTTCTACGTGGCTTTTCCGCGTGAGTATCAACGCCTGCAAAAGCAAGCGCCTCTCCTTGGACCGACAAAAACGCATTCAAGATGAAAAAGTGGCAACCAAGATCCTCAAAACACTCCCTCCAGGCCCTGTGGAAGAAATCGACCAGGATGAGCTGCGCCTGGAGATTCAGCAAAGCCTTCGGGATCTAAGCCGCGAACAACAGCGCATCTTGCTCATGAAAACAGTCCAGAAGCTCAGCTATATGGAAATCGGTCGCGTCACAAATCAGAGCGAGAACCAAGTCCGGGGCAAACTTTATCGAGCCCGGAAAGCGTTTCGAGCAAGCCATGAAGCTCGGGCGAAAGCCGCATAGCCCTCTATCTATCTAGCTTCTCTCGCAAGACTAGAAAAGACTTCGAAAAACATCGAAGGCATACGGCACATACTTAGCACTCATGGCGTCTAAGAAGCATTGCAAACTGCCGTGTGGCAGAATGGCAACTTTTAATACTTCGAGAAGCCTCTGAGATTTGTCTCAGGGGCTTTCTTTCATTCAGAGCTTAACGGGTTTTGAGGGACTCGAACTGAGCGTGGAGATAAACCATGTCGACACTTAGGGCGATGGCCACGAGCCGCGACCATTTCCTCGAATCTTCGTTTTCTAATCTCTCAATCCGAAGGATTGTGCTAGTTCCAGAGCGCCGCGAGGAAGCCTTGCTTGGCTTGTTTCT
>JARGOJ010000129.1 GCA_029210225.1 Planctomycetota bacterium | reverse complement strand
GACAGGGGCTGGAAAGAGTTCGCTTATCAAGTTATTGCTGCGCTTCTACGATGTGACTGGGGGCAAGGTGACCTTGGACGGCCATGATATCCGCGACTTGCGTCAGGTCGATCTAAGACGAGCCATTGCTTTGGTGAGCCAGGATGTTTTCCTATTTCATGGCAGCATCCTTGAGAACATTAGCTACGGGTCACCAGGGGCGAGTCTGGATGAGGTGAAGAAGGCCGCCACGCTGGCGGAGGCTCACGACTTCATCATGAGCTTTCCCGAGGGCTATGACACGGTTGTCGGGGAGCGCGGTCAGAAGTTGTCAGGAGGTCAGCGGCAGCGGCTATCGATTGCCAGGGCCGTGCTCAAGGATCCGCCGATTCTCATTTTGGATGAGGCCACTTCGTCTGTGGACAACGAGACGGAAGCGGCGATTCAGCGATCTTTGGAGAAGCTCGTGGTCGGTCGCACGACCGTGGTGATCGCTCACCGCCTCTCGACAGTCCGCAAGGCTCACAAGATCTATGTTCTAGAGGACGGAGCGGTGAAGGAAGCGGGGACTCACGAAGACCTGGTTGAGGCGGCGGGAGTCTATGCCTCGTTGTGGAAAGTGCAGACCGGTGAGATGGAGCCTCGTAGTGATGGCTGAGATGGTCTTTCAGGGAGCTGTTTCTTGAGAGATCAAAACGGTTAATGATGAATTGAAGAGGTAGAGATATGAGCGCAGTGATTCACGCGGATGAGGCGTCTTTTAAGGAGTTGGTGGAAGATCATGCCGGGGTGGTGCTTGTCGATTTTTGGGGGACAGGATGCCCGCCATGCAAACTGCTGTCTCCGATTATCGATGAGCTTGCGGTGGAGTATGAGGGGCGCGCTCGGATCGTCAAGCTTGACGTCTACGAGCAAATGGGCCCGGCTATGACCTATCACGTGTCCACGATCCCGACCCTGATTGTCTTTAAGGATGGTGAAGTGAAGGATCGTCGCCGTGGGGCTGCTTCGAAGGACGTGATCCGAGACTGGATCGAATCCCACTTGAGCTTAGAGGAATGATTGGGTTTTAGGCTGGCGGCGGTCAATTCGGATTTTGGAGATGCTCGCGCCATTGGCCGAGGACCTTTACAGCGACGGCAAACTCTTCGGTGAGTTGTTCAATGATGCCCGCGAAATCGATGGTCTCATTGGTTTTGCAGGCGGCTTCGATGGCGCGGCAATACTCTGAGAAGCGCATGACACCGAGGGTCGCGCTGCTGCCTTTCATGGTGTGAGCGAGGATGCCGACTTCGTCCATCTTGTCATTGTCGAAGGCGACTTGAATCTTTTTTACATTGCCGGGAGCGTCGTCAAGGAAGGTATCGATCAGATCTTCGACGGCTTCTCCATCATCTTCCATAAGCTCCCAAAACTGTTGAAGGGCTGTCCATTCAACGGTTGGCTGCGAATTCTCCATTCATCCCTCTATCTTGCCGGCGCTGATCCATGAAAACGCGTGGTATCCGGGTACGATATACGATAGAGTCTGTCTTGTGCAAGTTCTGTCCCTGGAAGATCTTTGAAGCTTTCGGGAGCTAAGCTTGGTTCCCTTGGTTCCAAGCGGTGTTGAGGCAAATAGCCCCTGAAGTGCATTTAAAATGTTTCAAAAAAGGAATGAAAAGGTCATTTTATGTGGCTGTCTTTACGTCGGCGGATTTTCCTCGCATACAGCGGAATCAATTGGTTCCTGAGTATCCTCGTCACGTGGGCTTTCGTTCTTAGCCTTAATCTTCAAGACGTCGAACAAGAGATGCTTGTTCTGAGTGTTTACCTTGTTCTTTTTGGCGTGAAACAACTCTATCTATTCTTCGAGTTCAATCGTTATTTGTATCTCTTTAAAAGTGGTGTTGATCCGGAGGATAAGGAGAAGCTAGAGCGTTCTTTGGAGCGTCTCTATCCTTTGCCAGATGTCTTTGCGCTGCGAATTACAGTGCTTTGGTGTGTGAAATATGTCGTCCTCGCGCTCATTCTCTACTTTGGTTTCGCCGAAGAATTGGACCTGGGATGGAATATTATCCCCGTCACAATGTTGACGGTCTTAAGCGTCTTCTTCGGCAGCTTTGCGTTTAATACTCCGGCCTTGGCTCTTGCGGTGGAGCCCGCGACGGCGCAGCTATCTATTCAGGCCTTCCGCAGGAACGTGTTGCCTGCCCAGGAGAAACGACGGGTCTTTCGGAAGATCTTGAAATACAACGTCTCAATTTTTGTCGCGACGGCGTGTTGGCTCATACTTATCTTCTTCAAAGCCTACGACGAGACGCGCCTTCGTTATAGCGAACAACAAGCCCAAAACCGGCTTCAAGAGCTTCTTCTCAACGCTCCCATTGAATCGGCCAATAGCCTCGAAGGCTGGTCCAAGCAGGCGAATGCCTCGCTCGATATTCAAAACGACACCGTGTTTGTTTTGGGTCCTGAGAAGAAAATCCTGGTCGGGGCGAACACTGTCAGTTGGTTAGAGTCCCAAGGTCTGCTGGACTCTCTTCGGCGGAAGTTAGATGCCCGCGGGAAAGGGAGCCTGGTCGTTCGCCACGAGGATAAAGCAGTGGCGTTTCGAGAGACCAGTGAAAGCTATTGTGTGGGCTTAGTTCACAGTGGATTCGATCTCGCCTTTGCAGAGGTCTTCTTGCTGCTCTTTGTCTTCGGACTCGCGCTCTTTGTCTTCTCGGTGCTTTGCTCAATATTCTTTGCACGCTCTTTGAGTGGCCCTGTTGGATACATGCAGAAGCTCTGTCTCGACCTTCAGGAACATGGCCAAATTGACCGGGCCGAGTTCTTACCTGTTGTTGAGAAGGATGAGCTTGGCGAGCTAGTGACAGCCTTCAACCTCCTGCTTCAGAACTTTAAAGATCTGTCGAGCTTCGCGAGAGAAATTGCTGAAGGGCGCTTGGGAGTTGAGATTCGTGGAGAAGGAGACCTGCAAACATCGTTTCGTCTCATGGCTATGAGCTTGCAGGAGACGGTGCAAGACATCAGCAAAGGCTCATTATCACTTTCGATGATTGGAACCCGCTTGCTGGCATCTTCTCAGGCGATGACGGAAGCGTCCGGGGATCAGTCTCGGGCTATGGATGAAGTCTCCATAGTTATGGATGAGCTGACAAAGGGAATTGAACACGTCTCCCAGTCGATGGATCGAATTCGTCAGAGCGCCGATCAGAACCAACTCAGCGCCGAGCTTTCGATGCGCCGCATCGGTCAACTGGCGGAGCATATCGGGGTCGTGCGAGACCTCTTGCGGGGCATTCGAAAGATCTCCAGGCAGTCTCGTATGTTGGCCCTAAACGCCAGTATCGAAGCATCGCGAGCAGGGGAAGCAGGGGAGAGCTTCGCTGTTGTTGCCCTTGAAACGCGGCGCTTGTCCGAAGAGATCGATCATTCGGCTCAAGAGATCACTGGGCTACTAGAGCAAATGGAGAGGACCGGTGACCTCACAGAGCTCGCCGCGAGGGAGAACAAAGAGTTCGCCGTGAGCATGGTTGAGATGGCTCAGGACATTAGCGCGATCGCCTGGGAGCAGCAGCAATCGACCCAGCAAATCTCCGATCGTGTGCGTCATGCGTCCGCATCTGTGGCCGACACTGTGGCGACGAGCGGTGAGTCCTTTGAACAGGCCGAGACCCTTTATGGAGAGGCCCACAAACTCAATCAATTGATGGGCCGCTTTGAAGTCGGACTCCAGGGTTAATTGTTCTTTATGACCACGTCCTGAGCGTGTGTTTTTGAAAGATCAAGCAGCCACAGATCGGGGAGGCTCTCTACGAGCTTGTGAGCGAGGTTGAACCAGCGAGGTCCCTCATCGAGAATCAGGCGGTCCGCGCTCACAGTGGGCTCGGACTGGTCGATGAGAGTGCGGTCCGGATCAGGAACAACGCTCACTTCGAGGGGGCATCCCCATTCGTGAGTGGTGGCGTGGTCACGAAGAATACCGGAGAGGCGCCCTGCGTTCGAGACGGGCTTGTCAAAATACCAATGAATACCCGCGAGCCCAAGCTTTGAAACGAAGCTGGCGATGAGGTCAAAGGCAGGCAGGGTTTCCTGAACCTTCCGGTAAGACCCGTGCATGCTCGCCATGTCGCGAATCGCTTGATCACGGCCTAGAAACAAGACGCCCCGGGAGAGCGCGACTTCAATTGTTGTCAGCAGGTTGAAGCCATCAACGTGAAGGGTTTTCCCCGCGATGTCCTCGGTCGAGAGCTGGCGCTCGATCCGTCTTTTTACGGCGGCTTGTGGAGCGGCGCAGCGTCGGATAGCTGTGCGTTGACGGCTTAGTAGTGAGAAGCGATCTCCGACGAGCTTCAGCGACGCGTTCTCGGCGTAGCCATGATCGAAGAGCCAAGACAAATGGTCGACGGCGGTTGCGAGCATGGCTTCCTGGGCTTTTGAGAAGAGTTTGTCGTCTCCGGGGGCGGCTCCGCGATGTTTACGTTTGTCTGGCACGATAGATCCTTTTGGGGAGCGAAAGCTTGATTGAGGAAGGCCATTTCATAGAGTCCTGTGGACCCTCGGGCTGTTGAACTATTCTCGAAAAGCGAGGGTCCACAGGGCTCAAGCACTTTTTAATTTTGCTTATTGCTTGAATGAGATCTTAGAGTAAAATGCCAGCCATCAAATGGTGGGTGTAGCTCAGTCGGTAGAGCAGACGGTTGTGATCCGTCAGGTCGCGGGTTCAAATCCCGTCACTCACCCACAAAAAAGCCCGGTTTTTAAGCCGGGCTTTTTTATGGAGTGATTTAATTGCTGAGTAGGAATCGCTTAAAACTGGTAGCTCAGGCCAAAGTGCAAGAAATACTGTCCCGAGACGTAGCGGCCATTTTTGCCGGTCAGGGTCTCATTGGATGCGTCGCTCTCAACCTCTTTCGGAACTCCGATCTCGGCGAGGAAGTTGAACTCCAGGTCGCGAGTGATCTTGTAACCAAAGCCGCCAGTGAAGAAGAGCTCCACAAAACCGGCGGATGGGCCATTGCCTTGACGGTCGACGTTCAACGGCGACTTTGAATAGTTGGCTCCAAAGCGCAGCGTCACGTCGTCAGTGACAGCGAAGGCCGAGTGTAGAGAGAAGCCGAAGCGATTGCTGTAGCGTTGTTTAATAACAGTGGTAATGCTGTTAGAGCCCGTCACGAAGTTGAGGTCGGAGTTTGTTCCTCGGGTCAACTCGACGTTGATGTTTCGGAAGGCGCGAGCCCATTCAACCCAGTAAACTTCAAAGGCGAGCAGTAACTTAGGAATGGCCCAAAGCGCGAAGCTGGCGCGGATTTGGCGGGGGATTCGGAGCTTGGTGACCTTAATCTTATAGTCGGAGTTAAAGCTATTGTTTCCGCCGTTCGGGAGTGTTCCGAGGAAGAGCTGTTGAATTGGGTTGGCGAGTCCGTCGAGGGCGCTTGAGAAGGTTCGCCCCGCGTCGACCTCTGCGTCTCCTTCGAAGGGGAGTGCGTAGGTGCGTGGCTGATAGGCAATGGCAAAGCCGAAGCTTTCGGACGGGCGAAATGAGACGGAGAAGTTGCCGGTGAATTGCCAGCTCGTGAGGTTTGTTTCCAAGAAGGTCGTTGGATCGCTGTCTCCTCCCGAGGCGAAGAGGTTTAAGAAGTCCCCATAGGTCGGGTTTCCAGGGAGAGGGACCCCAGCGATTTGAGGACTTCCGTCGAGGGTTGTGTCGTTCCCGCCAGCGAGAGTCTTAATGTCGAGGGAGGCGTAGACGAGGTGAAATGAGGCGCCGAATGAGATCCATTCGGTGGGGGTGTAGGCCACAGTGAACGCGGTTGTCAGAAACGTAATACCTGTTCCGACACCTTTTGTTTCGGGGAATTCCGTCGACCGCACATCCGACTCCCCGCCGCCTCCAGCGAGGCCCACAAACTCTCCAATGTGGAGGGTCCATTTCCCGGCGGGTGTGTAGTCCGCCCATTCTTCATCTGGGGCGTCGCGGTCAGGGCGACCGGGGGTGAAGATGACTCCGAGAGAACCACCGGGTGAGGTGCCTGTGGAGGTGTAGTTATTCTGTGTGTTTTCAAAGTCGCTTTGAGTGATCGCGAGGAAGAAGTCGAAGTCAAGGCGAGCGTTTTCGGCCCAGCCAATCGATGACGGAATACGGTACGCAGATTGGGCGTCGCCGTAGACCGGCAGGTTTACGGGGCCTTTGGTACCGACAACAACAACGTTTGGGCCATTGGAGGCATCAGCGGCAGGCAGAAAGGTCAAGGTCAGGAGACCTAATACAAGCACTGATTTAATCAGGGTCTTCAAGGAAACTCTCCCTAAGTTAGCGGGCTAAAGCTGTTTGAGCCGAGCCGCCCTCTATTGATGTCGCACGCAGTGAAAGGGGCCTAAAACAAAAAAGGACCGGGAGGTCAGATCGATGATCGCCCCCCGGTTTTCAATGTCTTTGAGACAAGCTCTAAGTTTGAGGATTTCTAGGATCTACGAAGAGATCAAAGGTTTCCACGAACAATCAAGAAGTCTGGTTGAACTTCGATACCTGGGTTTTGCAGGTTGAGGTTGAAAGGCAAAGCTGGAACAGGAATCGCTGGAATGGAGTTCTTAAACTGGTCCAACATCATTGGAAGGATAGCTTCCAAGAAGGTGACGAGTTCAGAGTCCGCGAGATCCGTGACAGGCTCGTTTGTTAAATCTGCATTGAGCGCAGGAGCGCGGAGGTTTGTAATGCGGATTTCGTTATTAACGAGGGCTACGTCAGCAGCGATTTGAAGATTGGTTGAGAGAGTGAAGACTTCGAGGGGTGGTTGTCCGTCGAGGTAATCAATCAGAATCTTCACAGTCAGCTCTTGAGCGGAGATCTCAATACTAGAACCATTCTGACCCAAACGTAGTGTTGGGGGAGCTTCAGTTGTTGCTTCGATCACGATTGGAGTATCAGGATCGGGTGCAAGTCCGCTGAGCTGTGGGAAGAATGGGACGAGGAGTCGGGTGTTAAGAGCAATAGGAGTGCTTGGGTCGGGCATTGTGCCGTCGATACGCAAGCGAAGTCCACCGGCCAACCAAAGAGCGTGAAGGAATGCGTTTCCAGCGTCTGAGGACAGTCCAACAGCGAAGTCGTCACCAACGAGAACGTTGGGAACAGCTTGAACGCCGGTTACAAAGTAACTTGTGGTGACGCCTTGAAGGACCTGCTGAGTGGGAGTGGCTTTCGCGCCGAGGGCTAAACCGAGTCCTGTGCTTGCAGAGCCGTCAGCACCCGAAACGCGGAAGGCGAGGTCGAGGGAGGACGTTCCAACAATTGGAATCGGCAAGTCGACTTGGATAGGTTGGCCAACACCTGGAAGGGCAGTGGCGCCGAGCAAGTCGTCGACTTCGTCGGCGAGGAGATCTTTAAGGAGGTCTTCGACGATATCCCGGACAACACCGTTAAGCAGGCTGACAATGGAGGTCAACAGGCTTGAAGGGAAGGTCAGGCGGAAATTTTGCAGGCTGATATCGAGGTTTGTGATCTCAAGACCGAGGGCGCTGCGAAGGTTCGTGATCGGAACATTGGGGTTCTGATTGACTTCTGCATCAACAGTGATGACGGCCTTCGTCGAGAGCAAGTTCGCGTTGAGGCGAATCAAGCTAGCGATGGCTTTCGTGTTGACTCCAACATCGACGTTGTCGATATGGGCGATCAAGCGAAGTCCATTGGGGCGACCTTCGATTGTTGGGAACTTCACATCTTCGTTGTTGACGCTCACCAAGTTGATCTCCGCGAGGAAGTTATCAACGAGGGGATTGGCGCCCGCAAAGAGAGGGAAGAGGTCCAAGCCAGAAATGAGGTTCTCAACGATGACTTTCAAGTCAGCGAGGCCTTCATTACTGAGGCTGGCTCCAACGAGTCCGTCCGTGAACTCATTGATATCCATGAAGCGACCATGGACTAAAGACCAGGCTCCCCGAGACATGTTGCCAAGGCCGTCTTCGGCCGTGGCGGTGAGGAGGTTGACCGCGCTGTTATTGAGCGTGATCTGAGCTTCCCACTCATTATTTCCCATGTCGGTCGCGGGAATGCTGTTGATGGCGACGTTCTGGACGCCGTTCACATCTTCAACCCGGATACGCATGTTGATTGTCTGAGCTGTGACTTGAGCGCCACGGCTTGGAGAGACCACTGTGATCTCAGGGCCCTGAGTGGCGGGATCAAGCTGGAGAGCAGGATCGACGGTTCCCCGAGGGAACGGGCCCACGGGAACAGTGACGCCGACCGCGAAGCCGGAATTAGCATTTGGATCTTGTGGCGGCAAGCTATTGCTCTGATCTGAGCAAGCTAAAGGAATAACGAGCAGCGCTAGTCCTAAAAATGTGCCGCGAAGTAAGGTGCGAATCATCGTGTGCAACTCCCTCTCACAACCCTCTACGACTGAATTGGTGTGTTTCTGCATTGAGTAGAGTGTCAATCTGTGTTTAGACCTCTACCTTGATTGGAAACATAGTTTTAGTGAGACAGGGGCATTATGTAAAGGAAAAGTCCTCTGCGCTTTAGAGCATTTGTAACGACCGTTATAAAATGGGACGGCTTTCCTTCCCGATTTTGGGATATTGTGGCCGAATACAAATAATTCCGCCAAAGCACTCCAAGCGCAGAGAAGAAGCTAAAACCTTCAAAATTGCCTAATAAGAGAAAAATACAGCGCTGTAACGCGGTGCGTCATTGAACGCACTCGCCATGAGAAAAGATTTATTCCGCCATCGCAAAAATCTTTAAAGTCGCGAACAATTTTGCCCCATCGTGAAACCAAACAAAAAACGAGGTCTCTCTCGTCTCAAGTTCTTGCTCCAGACATCGTCACCACGGCCCATAGAAGCAACAATTCTCACTCTAAGAACCAGGGACGAAATGGCCCAGCGCCCGAAATGGATCTCTCTCTAGATAGAGGAAGAACAAAGACGTCGCCAAGAAGGCATGGGACAAGGCAATGGGCATCAAGCGTCCCGTCTCCAAGTAGTAATAAGTCCAAATCAAACCCGCGACCGTCGTCGGCAAGACCAAATTCGGAAAAGGGATATGGAAGAAGCCAAAGATCACCGCGCTCAAGATCAAGGTGATCCCCAGAGAGCTACGGAATCCAAAGCGGGTCTTACAAAACTCGCCGAGAGTCTCGCAATGCCGGGACACCACGTAGCGCTGCATCCCCACATGTTGCAACCACGCAAAGGGAACGTAGACCAACAAGGTCATCAGCAAATGGCCCCAGCTGAAGTCGACCTTCGCGAAAAACAGCCCGTACCCCCAAATTAACGCCGCCGCAAAAATAGTAAAACACAGCAACGACACATCCGCGCTCCGCGAAGCCTTCGCCTCTCGTCGCTTCAAACACAAGCTCTCGGAAAAGAAGAACAACAATATGGCTGCGCATCCAAGCACGGACATATCCGCGAAAAAATGCCGCAATGGAGAAATCAAATAGAGGATGGCTAAAATGAAAACGCCCCGCTCAAAGGCCAACCACGCCATGCTTGGCGCTTCCTCAATCAATGTCTCCGGTCTTTCCTCGGATTCGCTCATGAAGCTCTCTCAACGTTTCGACTTGCCACGATGTGGTAGGAATTAAACACAAGTTTACGCAAATGTGTCAAAAAAAGAGAAGTGTTAGAAAATGAACATCTCACCCCCGCAAACGGACCCAGGCTCAAAAAACAGCTACTTCGCTCCCGCCCGTGTCAACCTCATTGGTGAGCACCTCGACTACAACGGCGGACTGGTCCTCCCCATGGCGCTCGACTTCGGTATGACCATCCAATTCCAAAAACGCACCGATACAAAAATCGTCCTGCGCTCTCAAAACTCTCCAGAAATCGCTCGATTTCACCTTGGGGACATCCCAATCAATGAAGCACAACTCTGGTGGCGCTACCCCCTATCGGTCCTCACTGAGCTGCTTGAGCAATCGCTCATCGCGCCGACAACCGGCATGGAGCTGACATTCTCAAGCGCCATTCCCATGGGATCAGGCCTCTCCTCATCTGCGGCCCTCACTGTCTCAACAGCCTTCGCCCTACTCTCTGACGCCGGATCCTCCCTCATCCACGACCCCGTGAAACTCGCAAAGATTTGCCAGACTGTTGAGAACACGAGGATCGGAGTCCAATGCGGCATCATGGATCCCCTCGCCATCGCCGCTGGCCAAGACCAAAGCGCACTCCTCATGGACTGCGCCATGCCCAAAGTGACCCCTATTCCCATTCCCTTCCAAGAACATAGCTTCGTCATTCTCGACACCAGAGCGCCAAGAGCCCTGGCTGATTCAAAGTTCAACGAACGCCGCGCTCAATGTCAGGACGCCCTCAAAGCAATAAACAGAAAACGTGCCTATGAGCATCTTTGCCAAGCCCACACAGACGACCTTAAACTTATCGAAGACCCTCTCATTAGAAAACGCGCAGCCCACGTCATCAGCGAGCAACAGCGCGTTCTAGACAGCGTCGCTGACTTTGAGAATAACAATCCTAAAGGCTTTGGAAAAAAACTCTCCGCCTCTCACAGGTCATTAAGAGATGACTACGAGGTGTCCTGTAGAGAATTGGATGTCGCGGTGGAGCTCGCCGAGAATCACAGCGCTTGCCTCGGCGCTCGCATGACCGGCGCGGGTTTTGGCGGTTGTGCCATCGCCTTCGTTCAAAGCGCGGCTCTCACAAGCTTTGAGGCGCATGTGAAGGCTGGCTTCAAAAACGCCATAGGACATGATTTGGGCTTCTTGCCCTGCGTTCCCAGCCTAGGAGCGAGAGCACTATAGCTCTCGGCCCGGACCCGGCGATTGAATCAGCTGGAAGCTCTGGAACGCAAACATCGCAAAGATGACCGCCATGAAGGGCTGGCGAAGGAAGACGGAGAGCGCGATCAACGGCGCGACAATGATCAATGAGAGCCATCCTGTGTAGGCGTATGAATTCAGCGACCACTTGCTGATGAACTGGCGAAAAATCATGCCTCCGTCCATGGGCCAAATGGGCAAGAGGTTAAAAATGCTCCAGATGATATTGATGAAAACGAGGTAGCTAAGCAAGCTGTCGGCAAGCGGCGGAATGGGTGTTTGAATGTAGTATTTTTTCGCAAACCAGATTCCCAGGAGTGGGAGCCCGAGGGCTAATCCCGCGAGCGGCCCCGCCGCCGACACAAACATCGATTGCCCACGAGGCAAGCGACCGCCAAATGGATTCAAGGTGTGGCCACCAAAGCCATGAAGTACAATATCACTCGGGCCGCAGTTGTATTTCTGAAACGCAAAGGCATGCCCAAATTCATGCCATAAAATGGAAAATGTCACCGCGAAGACGAAGAGGGCCCCCTCGATAGGGGTGCTGAACGACGTCATGTAGAGCAAAACCAGGAACAAGTAAGTAAAAGAAATACTCACAGAGTGTCCTTGGAAGTTAAAAAGGTGAATGGATCCATTACCCATCATAAAATACTGCTCTCAATTGGTTCGGAACCACGGGTCGCGAAGCGAGAAGGACCTACATGAACATCAGCACGACGACAGATCATGTTTTGACGCCACCCAAAGGTAAAGAGTTCGCATCAGAATTCTTGACCGTTCCTGACGTGGCGAGCCTTCTTAAAATTCGCGTTGACGAAGTCTTGCTCCTCATCTTCGCGAACATGCTCCCCTCTATTTGGCGCGATCAGGCCGCTATCGTCAAGCGCGAAGACCTTCATGCCTTTGCGATGACCGTCGCTATGGGTCTCAAAGACGGCGAACCCTTCAACACAGGCTTGCAGCGATTTATCGAATGGGTCCGACAGTCTCTCATTCAACCAGGCCTCCAAGACACGTCCTTCGACATTATGAACGCGGCCCTCAACGAAGTCGTCAATGAGACCGAACTTCTCGTGACGGGCCTTATCAGCGGCCAATGGTCCCCTGACCCGGACAGAGAAGATTCGACTCGGGAGCTCTTTCAGCGGGCCAATAACGCTAATAAAGACATACTCGCGGTCGATTTTAAGAGCGCTCAACAAGAGGAGAGAGGACCAAGGCCAAACGCTCATCGTGGAAAACGCTCTGGAAGTAAGAAAGCCCCCAGCCCACCAAAACCTGAGCGCCCCCGTCGTCCTAGAAAACCATCGATTCCCCCCATGACTCCCATGAAAACTCCCCAAGCGAGTAAGAGCCGCGATAACTCACAGGGCCTCTCCATCGTCGACGAGGACGACCACAGATTTGCCTCTGGGATGAGCATTGTTGATTCGCTTGTCGACAAGAGCCCAAGCTACAAAGAGGAGTGCCCCGCAGAACCCGTCAAAATTGAAGAAGTTCATGATCGTTGGGGCCCCGACGATGGACCCACATTAAGCGCCGTCGTCTTGGACGGAATAGAGGGAGGAGAAGGGGTCGGAATTGTGGCGCCGGCTGAAGAAGTGGAGCGAGAGATCTACTTCGAAAAAAGTGACTGCTCTGGGGAAGAGATCGACGACTATGAAGACGACGAAGAACCTGAGTGCGAAGAAGACATCTTTTATGAAGGCGCGGATGACGTTGAGGAAGGCTTGTATGAAGAGGATGATGAGCTCTGTCTCGAAGACTCCTCAGAAAGCATAGTCACATCGAAAGTCTCGGATTTTGGTGGTGGAGGAGGCTCCAGTCAAAATGAGATGGTCTTCCGTCATGATGAACTGAGCCTCGACTTCTCTCAATCTGACGCTTCTGAAATCCTTGGGGACATTGAAGAATGCGATATTCCGGCGCCGGATGTCATGGATTCTAAGATGGCACCCTATGAACCAAGCCCAATTGTGTCAGAAAGTCCAATGCCTCCAGCCGATCCTTTCGGGGGACTGACTGGCGGAATCGGTCATTCCTACGGAAGCGATCCGTTTGGAGACGACGCGTTTGGAAGTGCCTCTTCGGGAATGAGTTATCAAGCGCCCTCCATGCCGATGAATATGCCAGCGCCCCCTGGAATGCCTCCTGCTCCGCCCCCTTCACAAATGCCTTCGGGCTACCTTTCTCCGCCAATCGGAGCCCCCATGCCCCCGATGGGAGGGCGAGGAGGCTATTCAAACGCAATGCCGCCTCCTCCTCCGATGCCTTCGCCGGCCATGGCTCCACGGATGTCTCAGAAAAAAGGAGGACTGGGTGGATTGATAGGGGGCGCGCTCTCCGCGCCCTTCGCCGTCGGCGCTGCAGCGGTGGGGGCCGCTGCTGACTTGGCCGAGCGAGCGGTGGAATCTAGGAAGAGTGGCGTCTCTCGGAGTCGGCGTCAGGACGTTCAAGCCGAAAGTCGCAGGTTTTACGGATTCAAAGATTGAAGAATTAATGAAAGAGAAAGGAA
>JARGOJ010001241.1 GCA_029210225.1 Planctomycetota bacterium | reverse complement strand
TAATCTCAGGGATTAACTCCGCGTCCCCAGTGTCAAAACCAGGAAGTCCCAGAATTCGATCTTCCAGAGGATTCGCCGAGTCAATCCTCTTGCCCTGATCCTCACTTAACCATCCTTCTTCCAAAGCCTTACGAATCGCCTCTTTCTCACGTTCCGAGGGTGTCAGCGCCTCGGCCCAATCTTCTGGAGAGGGCTGATCATGCTTGCAATCAAAAGGACTGATTAGAATCGGTAAATCTCCCTGCAAAGGTTGGATGTAACGACTAAAGACTGAGAGAAAATAGAGAAACTGCGTCAGAATGTTCGGATCGATGCGAAATAGATTCTGGGCAAACAACTGCGCCTCAGCTCGGTAACCCGGGAACTTCTCACTAAAATCCTTGTCCACGCCCCCCATAAGCAACCCAGGCGTCAAGGTCCAAAGCTCTTCATAGACCGCCATGTAGAAAAGAAAGGCCGGGTCCTGCTTCCAACGACCGTCCTCATGAAAAACAACGTCATTATTAAAGGCTTGATAAATAGGGATCATCTGCCCGCGCAGGGAACGTCCGAGGCGCTCATTAATCATGAGATCCGTAAACAGATTGATGAGGGAATAATTCTCAAAGGGCAGCAAAGACCGCTCAAGCAACCGCAAGCGAGCTTGCATCGCTAAAGAACCGGGGTAACGTACGTGATGCCCGACCTCGTGGGCTAGAATCGCCTCCAAAGACGGAGCCAGACCCTTTTCCATCAGCACTTTATGATTCAGGCTGACCTGCCTGTTCGACAAATCAATCTTCGCAATGGGGGTGTCGTCACAGTCATTCGGACGTGCGAGCAGGAGAAAATGAGACCAATGAGCCTTCGCCGCAGGCCAGGCTTCATCAATCTTTGCTTCAAATTCTTCAGCGCTAAGCACTGGCTCTTCGCCCATTCTCATTCATTTCTTTTAAGGGCTTTCCACAACCCACAATAATTGGGAGTCGACCGCGCTCACCACGACGAAGCCCGACTCTGTCACACAACTCTCCTCTCTGACGTCGAGGAGAGGTAAATCAATGGATTGACTCCCTATCGACAAGGTCCCCAATCGAAACTGAAGCTTTGGCGGCTCAAACTCTTCCACATAGCCCGCGCCTTGTTGACTCGAACCAAGCAACTGACTCCGGCCTTCTTTCTGCAAGAGTAAGGTCAATTGCGCCTTCCGCTCCCTATCCTTGATGAGCAGGACAGAAGGACCCGTCAAGATCATTTCCCCGGGCAAGAATTGGTCGTCAACGCTCCGCGTGTTGACCTGAGTCACTTTGAATGGTCCGCGCCACTCGCTCTTCTTAATGGGCTTCAAGACCGGGTCAAGAACACCTTTTAAGAAGTCCTCCACCTTGTTTAAGTTCTTCAACTCCGGCATTCGAGAGAGCACATACTGATTCAACCAAGGAGGCTCTTGGTAGAAGGCTTCACCAATGTTCCAAAGCTGCGCCATGATCGCGGGATGACCGGCTGGCTTTTTCGCGGCTAAGCCATCGGGAATCAACACGGTTAAAAAATACTGCAGAACTGTTTTCGGTCTGTACCCATAGGAATCCCAGCTCTTCAAGTATCCGCAAAGAATCGCCTCCTGAAGCAAGCTCAAGTATGACTGCGCAGTTAGGCTAGGATCCGTCGCCTTCAAACGCTCACAAAGCGGTCTGGCAAGATCTTGACAAAGCCTTTGAAACAGAGCGCTATCCCAATTTGCGTGACTATCCCTAGCCCCACGGTCCTGTTCTTTTATCAGCTCATCGAGCCAAGCAACCATAAATTAAAAGCTCCAATAAAAGGATAACCCCGATGATTAGACCCACAACGCCCCTTGTCGTGTCGATCGATCCTCAAGGGCCTCACAAGTCCAATTATGCAGGCTCTTCAATAAGATTAGATCTTCATAAAGAGGTCCGTTAAGTTCATTCTTCTTCAGGAGGCCCTCTAAACACTTTTCAATCTCGCCAATTCGCGCTCTGATCTCTGCGGTGCTCAAATGATCAAGCCCGGCCTCATGCTTCTTCTTCAAAACATTGATAGGCTCTCGAATCGGCTCATAGGCAGCGAACTGCTGGGTCGCCCTGTCAAAAATCTGCTGAATCCACGAGACTTTATCAGTGAGGTAACTCTTATTCTCCGACTTCTGAAAGAACTGGCTTTGCGGGTTAACTGGCAATTTATCATGAAGAATCCAAGGCAATAACTGACGGATATCGTCCCGAGAGACTTCTTTATGACCCCGAAAATAAGCCAACGCCTTCGCGTAATGAAAAAGGCTCTCATAGCAACGCGCCGAAACACCGCTCTCCGTCTGAGAGCAGAGATTTTCATGCTTGTCGAGGGGGCAATCTTCC
>JARGOJ010001240.1 GCA_029210225.1 Planctomycetota bacterium | reverse complement strand
GGCGCTTGGTCGCAGGAAATCGCCGACAGGATTCCCGACGGGACTCGCGTTGTTGTGAGAACAGATGAAGGAAAGCAAGGCGATGAATACGCCCGGAAAGTCTTTCAAGGTCTAAAAGGCCGCTGTGAACTCTATCGTTGGGAAGGGACCACTAATGTCTGAGAGATTCGATCAAAACGACCTTAAAACAGCCGGATCCTTGCCGAGAGACGCTCTAACCAATTGTCGTAAGATTGATCCTACGGCCGAGCATGTCAATGATACGAGGCGAGACTGGCAAGAACCAGTCCCCTACAATCAACACGACGCAGTTGAATGCCCGTCTACGATGCCTGCGATTCTTGAGGCCATGGCGGATGGTATTTGTGAGCAAGTCCAAGTATCAAAGCCGATGGCTACAATGGCCATCATTGGAGCTTTTGTCAGCGCCCTAGCTGGAAAGATCTCAGTCAACATCGGCCGGGGTTGGAAAGAACGTAACTGTGCGCAGTTCATCATTATTGCTGCGGAAAGCTCCGATCGTAAAAGCGCGGTCTTCTCACTTGCTACCGAGCAGATCATGCGTGTGGAGCAATCGCTCTTCGAAGAGATGGACAGGCGAGTCAGCCAGCAAAAGGAAGAGAAGAAAGCCTTAGAAGAGCGAGTTCGTTATCTTCGAGGTGTTTACACAAAAGCGCCCGAGAAAGAGCGTAAAAAGGCCAAGGAGCGCTTTGACGAGGCCCAGGAGATCTATACAGACTTTACGGTTGAGGTTATTCCTCAATTTATCTTCGGAGACATCACAACAGAGCGAGCCACCTCCAAAACATACCAGCACTTAGAAAGAATCGCAATCTGCTCGGCGGAGTCGACCACTATCTCAAACATCAGCGGTCGTTATTCCAAAGATGGCTCTGTGAACGTCGACTTCTATCTTTCCGGTCACCAGGGAGAGCCCTTCATGGTCGATCGTGGTGACCGTAGTGAAAGATTGAAATCTCCATCGGTGAGTATGCTTCTCGGGACACAGCCGATCGTCGTCAAGAAGATGGCTAAAAAGCCTGAGCTGAGGGAGAAGGGCTTCATTCCCCGAGCTTTGACAATTGTTCACAAGTCGCTGACTGGGACGAGGAAGACTAAGGTTGAAGAGATCCACAAAGACGTGAAGGAGATGTACGAAGGGCTGCTTGAACGTTGTACTCGTTGGCGCTTTGAGTTGGAAGAGCGCCTGGAGCTGCGCTTAAGTTCCGAGGCCCTTAGCCTCCTCGATGACTTTCGAGCCGAGCTTGAACCCAAACTTGGAAAGAATGGCGATCTTGAGCATATGAGGGATTGGTGTGGGAAGCTCCCTGGGGCGCTGGTTCGTATTGCGGGGCTGTTTCACGCAATTCATGATTTATCGCAGTATGAGACGGTTACCGAGGAAATTACCAAAGATGAGATGCAAGCGGCGCTCGACTTTGCTGAATTTCTTACATACGAGGCGAAGCAAGCCTTTGACCTGATGAAGCAATCGGGGGACGAAAGCGACGCAAAAAAACTCATTCGTTGGCTTGCGAAAAAAAAGGGGCAAACCCTTACGACTAGAGAGATCTGGAAGGCGAACAACAAGCGTTTCAGCAATGCGGGACAAGTGCTTAAGGCCCTTAGAGAGCTGGAGCATCGTTACTACGTCCGAGAAACGCCGTCTTTATCACGATCACCCCATCCAAATTGGTCTGTCTCGCCGCTCCTTCAATAAGGTCGTCGTGAGCTGGGGTCAAAGGGGTCCAGCTGGGGCCAAGTCAGAATACAGTGAAAGCCCTTTGAAATAGGGGCTGGAATCAAATGGGGGAAGTGGGGTGGCTTTTCCTAGTAAGTTACGGAAAACAAATCAATGAACGGAAAATAAATGAGAAAAGCAGCATACATAGAGGGCGTTATCCAAGACTTTCAGCGGGCTGTATGGGGAAGGCCCGTCGTTTCTATAGACGAGGCGGCGCAACTCACGGGGTATTCACGAAAGACGATCAAGGACTCCATACAGTTGGGCGAGTTGACATGTAGCCGTCGTGATGCGAAGTCAAATATCAAGATCACTCTTCGGGCTCTCGCTTTGTGGATTGTCCAGAATGAGAAAAACTCTTTACCCTAAACATAGAGTTCTCGAAGACCATTTGTTGTTGGCATGGGCTAGCCGCTTTGAACTTTGCGTCATCTGTTGTTTAATGTTATCAATCAGATCAAACCTCTAAACTTTGGGTCCCAAATGGAACATGATCATCTTTGCGATTTGTTAGAAACGCTCATCGCTACTAATAAAGAATCTGAGTGGGTGGAGTTCAAGCACAACAAATTCACTCCTGAGATGGTCGGAGAATACATATCGGCACTTTCGAATG
>JARGOJ010001239.1:229-2362 GCA_029210225.1 Planctomycetota bacterium | reverse complement strand
CGAACGTAGTCCTGCATAAAGGCTCTCGGGATTGTTTGATCCGGATGGAATTCATATTCTGCGACCGTTTTTGCCCATTGGAAAATGTCATCTGGATCTTCTCCGAGGTACATTTTCCGCATGGCAAGATTGGTGTTTTCCCCTGGGAACTTTTGAAAACCCCAGCCTCCGAATCTTCGCACTGGCTCGGATTCAATCTCAATGATCTCGACCGGGACTTCCGTGTTCTCTGCCAGGAAAGTTCCCGCTTCGGAACCCGCGACGCCGGATCCTACAATGATGATTTTGAATGCAGTCATTGTAAAAAGCTCCAATCTCTTGAGACTCAGAAATCATAGTTACAAACTAAGGCGTTGACGGACGAATCAACCCTCAATCGCGAGCATGATCAGTCGACCCTCGGGATCACGCATGGTGACGCAGGCAATGGGTTGGCCGTTGTCATCGGTGGGCCCACTATTTTGAATATCGGTGGCGCCGGCCTTCTTCATGTGCTCTATCGCGACTGGAAGGTCATCCGTCGACAATGTCAACCACGGCTTGTCCCACATTTTATCTCCGTTATGAGGGACAACGGCGATACATCCTCCCTTTTCCCTGTCGTTGAAGGTGAAGAAGAATTTGTGATCTTCAAGTTCAGCGGATGACCCCAAAGAGCTTGAGTAGAAATCTTTCATCTTTTGGACATCCGGTGTCGCGAAAGTGAACTGGGCGATTTTTATATGCATTGAGTGTCCACAACTTTTAATTTTGGCTAAAAGAATTGTTTGTGTTCGACTGGGGCGTCCTTTCTACCCCAGTCGAACACCAAAATCAACGGCAAGCAAGCCATTGGAAGACTTTGCCTTCGTTAGCCTCTGATTATGGCCGCTTGATCTCATCGTTCCAAATTGCCGGCCCGCGTTTCACCTCGAATTGTCACGTCTGTCCCCGGCATGACAGCTTTAAAGGAGGGGGACTGGCATAAATGTGTTGATTTTGCGGCAAAATATGACGTCGCTCAGGCCCAGTAGATATTCCTGGGCCTGAGGTCGAAAAAAATACTCCGGCGCCATTTATTGTCGCCGGGAACACTAAGGACATGGGGAGCGAGTATCAAGTGTGAGGCTGCGATAATTTTCAGGAGCAGAGCGCCCCTGCCTTGAGGTTTTCTGATTGATATTGTTTGAGAAATGTGGATTTTGTCCGTTTGAGTTTGTCTAAGTCATCCTCTTTATTCATCATAGTCGTCCCTACCTACTCGTACGAAGATCTCGGAGATTTAGTGGACCTCAATAAAGCTCAGGGGCGATGGCTAATCGATCGCGGGCGATGTCAATTGGACGTCGTCAATTGGGCGTTTGAACAGATCAAAAATCAGCCTGGCGCCGACCTCGTCGATGTTCTGCTCAGCCAAGGCTATATTTCGATCGAGATTGGGCGTCGGGCCCGAAGCGAAGCGATTGGAGCGCCTCCACCAAAATCGGAGAGCAGCCATCAGAACCAGGCAGCGGATTCAAATTCCAGTTATGTGAACAGTAGCAGTGACTTCACGGCGACCGTCGGTTTGGACGCAGCTAAGAGCGACTCCCTCCAATTTGACCCTGTGGCGCGCAAGGTCGGTCCCTACGAGCTTGGTGAGGAACTTGGAAGAGGAGGAATGGGGGTTGTCTATAAAGCGACTCATGAAACTCTAAAGCGATCAGTCGCTCTGAAGATGTTGCTCGCAGGGCCTGAAAACAGCCAAGCGCTTCAACGTTTCGAGATCGAAGCGAGCGCGATGGCGCGGCTGAGACATCCCAATATCATTAAGGTCTTTGATGTCGCGTTGGGAAGGGAGCTGGCCTATGTCGCAATGGAGTTTGTCGACGGACCAACGTTGAAGGAGAAACTTGAAGAGGGAGTGACAGTCACTCAGGCCTTGACGATCGCCGAAAAAATGGGGCGCGCTCTCCATCACGCTCATTGTCAGAACATCATTCACCGCGACATGAAACCTGCCAATGTTTTGCTAACAAAAGACGACGAACCAATACTGACCGACTTTGGTCTCGCGAAGGCCCTTGATGAAAACACCGGATTATCTCAAACCGGGACGCTTCAAGGGACGCCAAGCTATATGTCTCCAGAGCAGGTTGAGGGAAAGAGCGCACG
>JARGOJ010001239.1:0-211 GCA_029210225.1 Planctomycetota bacterium | reverse complement strand
AATGGGACACCTGCCCTTCGAGGGCCGAACAATAGAAGAGATCATCACTAAAATTATCGTCGTAGACGCTCCCCGTGTGCGTGGAAAGTCTATTCCTAAATCCGTTGTGACAATTGTTGAACGATGTTTGGGCAAGGACGCTGGTGATCGTTATGAGACGGCTGAGGATTTCGCCGAGGATTGCCGTCGAGCGCTAAACAATGAGCCTATC
>JARGOJ010000128.1:12530-13338 GCA_029210225.1 Planctomycetota bacterium | reverse complement strand
GTGATGAAACGACTGGGATCCCTATCACCAACGCTAAATTGAGCATCAAAGATGTCTCACAGGTGACGGTCGATCAGCTTGGCCGCTTTTCTATTCCTGCCCCCCTTCGCAAGCAAAAATGGGCTGTTGTAGTAAGGGCAAAGGGCTACCACCCCAAGCTCTTCGAAGCTCTAGCCACCCGCGGGCTCCAAAATATCCATAGCGTACAGCTTAAGAAAGCTAAAACCGGGCGCTTGGAAGGCCAAGTTGAATACTTGGGTAAGAAGCCTGAAAGCTACACAGTATTCATTGATAGAGAGAAGTATCACTTCCCTAGTTCGCAGAGCCACTTCGTCATTGACGACCTCATTGTGGGGCAACACCTTGTCGGGATCAGCGGAGTTGACGACGCTCGCAACTTCCCCTATTTCAATATTAGTGTCTACATCCGTGAAGACGAGCCAGCTCGAATCGATTTCACCATCCCTCCTCAAGCCCTCTTCGCAGGGCGTGTCGTCGATGAGCAAGGTCGTGGCTTGAAAGGCGCTTATATCAACATCGCTAAGATTTCTGTTCGATCTGAAGAGGACGGAAAGTTTCGTTCATCCATTATCCCAGCGGCGCTTCATAAAAAAGTCAGGGTCTCTCACCATGAGTTTGGCTGGTCGGAATTTGGCCCCTTCGATTTTCGATCGGGAGGAGGCCAAGACGATATTGAATTTGTATTGCGCCCAAAGGGGAAGGGACTCGTCGCGGGCAAGATCAATAACCTACTTCTCTCCGGACAAGAGCGAGGCCTAGCTCAACTTTATAAGAAAGAGTTGCCTAA
>JARGOJ010000128.1:12178-12520 GCA_029210225.1 Planctomycetota bacterium | reverse complement strand
GAGCTATCAGATACTCCGGAGCCTCACGCTCTTCGAGAAACCTCTGAGCTATGAGTTTCCCAATTTGCTTCCAGGAACTTATGTGCTCCGGATTATTGGAACGAGGCAAAATTTTCAGAAGGAGTTCCAGCTCACAGAGAATCAGCAACTACAGCTCGATTTGAATGCTCCGGATCTCCCCAGGAAAGCGCCGAAGTAGTCTTAATTTTCATCCAGAAGCAATTTCAGTTCTCGAATAACGGCCTTCGCTCTTTCGAAGTTGGAGTGCTGTGGGTAAAGCTGATAGAAATCTTGAAGCCGCTTAAGCGCCAAGCGATATCTTTTCAGCCCGTAAAGAGCCAT
>JARGOJ010000128.1:0-12168 GCA_029210225.1 Planctomycetota bacterium | reverse complement strand
TCCTTTGGAGAGAGTCTTTTGAATATCTCGCAGTCACTCAACGACAACTTGTAGTGCTTCATGACTAAGTGAATTCCAGCCCTATCTAAATAGGGTTCGGCAAACTCAGATCTGAGTTTTAGCGCTGCATTCAAGTTATCGAATGCCTCCTTCTCCGCTCCCAACTTCATGTATATCAACCCTCGGAGTCGGAATGCAAATGCCTGATTTCCATTTAATTTAAGGCTCTGATTGCAGTCTTTCAAAGCAAATTGAAACATGCCCTTCTTGTAGAAACCCAATGCTCTTGAGTAGCGGGAGGCATACCAATCAGGGTTCAGGTCAACTGACTTCTGCCAAGCCTCCATAGCCTTGTCAAGTTGACCTAAACCGTCATAAACAATGCCAAGGTCCTGATAAACCTCAGCATTGTTCGGCTTGAGTTCGTTGGCCTTTTGACAACACTCAAGAGCTTTCTTCCATTTCTTTAACCCAACGTATGCCTGAGAAAGTTTCAAGTGTTGCTGAAAGTCCTCTGGATACAATCGAACTCCTAACTCTGCATTGGAAAGTGCTTTAGAATTCCGACCGAGACGTGTCAACATCAAGGATTTCCAATAAAGGGCTGTCGCATTCTTCGCATCAATACTGAGCATATATTCAAAATCCGCCAATGATTTCTCAAATTGTTCGAGGTAGTAAAAACAAAGGCCTCGACTCCAATATGCTCTCAAAAAATTAGGAGACATCTCAATAGCGCGGGTAAAATCAGAGATAGCCTTCTTCATGTCTTTTAACTGTTCACCATAGAGCGTTCCTCGCGCATAAAAGACAGTCAAAAACTGACTATTCATTCCTTCAATACGATCATAAACCCGTAGTGCTTCCTTATATTTGCCCGCTTTCTCGAATTCGAGAGCCTTCGCCATAAGGGTATATTCATTCACGTCCCCTACTTTATTTGACTCTTCAATAAAACGCTTCAAATAAGGTGTCTCCCTCCAATAACGCTCTTTAGAAAGGCTGTCATTCCTCACTTCAATCCAATGAAGGTAATACAGCGCAGCTAAAGCCCGTGGATGTTTTTCAACGACCTCTTCTAAGACTCGTTTTAGCGGCTCAATTAACCCGGCCTTATCGTAAACATCCGCGGCGGTCATCAGCGCGGTTTCATTGCGCCCGGCTAATTCGACAGCCTCTTCAACAAGACCTTGCACTTTTTTCTTCTTCAGCTCTCGACGGCCCAATTCTTTCGCTTGATTAAAGAGGTCGAGCACCTTCTTGGCACGGTTCGCAGCTCTCTTTGCGAAGCCTTTCTCTTGCTCGGCGACGATGAGGTCATTCTTCTCTTTCTCTAAAGCAAGCGCTTTCTCGCGAGTCTTTTCTTCGGCGGCAGAGAGGCTCTTTTGGGCCTCGACTTTCGATTGTTCAATCCAGGCCCTTAGAAAGCCAGACAGCGATATCAGTAATATCAATAACAGCGCGACAAAGGCTAAGGTCACATGATTGCGAATCCAGAGGCTTAGTCTCTCTACCAAAGAGTAATTGTGAACGCTTAGTTTCTGTCCGGCTAAATAGGCCTTCAGCTCTTCGCCAAAAGCTTCTGCGCTCTGAATTCGATCTTCTTTCCTCAGGGCCATGGCCTTGACCGCCAGGCTATCTAACTCTCTGGGGACGCCCTTTAATAATTGACGAGGCCCCTTTATTCGTCCGGCGACGGTCGCGAAGAGCATCTGTTGACTGTTCTCTCCATGAATCGCGTCTTGATTGCTTAAGAGCCTGGTCAAAATCACACCGAGGGCAAAGACATCGGATTGTTGATCGGTCTTCTCGCTGTTGGCTTGCTCTGGGGACATGTAGCCGACGGTCCCCACCATCTTGCTCTTCTCATTAAGGCCAGAGTTCAGTTTGCCTTCATTGGCGGCTTCCAATACCTTTCCCTCGATGTTCTTGAGCCGCCCTTGCATATCCTTGGCTAGCCCCCAATCCATAAGGAGAACTTCACCGAAGGGACCGACCATGATGTTGTCGGGTTTAAGATCTCTATGGAGAAAACCCATAGAGTGAGCGTAGGCCACCGCTTCGGTGACCTTAACGAGGTTCTCTAAGAGCGTTCTCCTATCCGCTTTACTCACAGTTCCTTTGTTGTGGCACTCTTCAATCTTCTCGGAGAGCGTGGCGCCGTCGACAAGGCGCATGAGAAGGTAGTGTTCGCCTTCGGCGGTGCAGCCCCATTCGTAGACCGGTGGGATTGAAGGATGGTCGAGCCAGGACATAATCTGAGATTCGCGAACGAACAGCTCTTTACTCTGTTCGCTTTGCTTTTTGCTCACGAGTAATTTGAGGGCAGCTAAGCGACCAAGACGCTCATCGCGGACTTTGAGGACCTTGCCCATCCCGCCTTCCCCGAGGACCCCAAGCACTTTGAAGACAACTCCGGCGTGGGGGGCGAAGCTCTTGAATTCTCTAAAGAGCGCTGAGTATTCTTGTTCGATCAATTGATAGTGAAAGCTGGGAGCATTCATGACTTTTGCTTTCAGCCTTCCTTATTTATTGACCAGGCTCAACGGGGTCTTTGGGCTGTGTAATTGGAGTCTTAATATCAGTCGTCCCTCTTCGGATTTTTGCAGAAAACGCCCGGTTACGAAGTGTTTATCAACAACACCGAGAGGATACTCCACCATGTGATCGGTCCGGTTCATGGGGCGCGGCGGAGACCACGAGGCCTTGCCTCCAACAGTCACGAGTAATTGATTCGATTCTGCAGAGGACCAAACATGGCCGAGTTTATCACTGTCTTCAAGCTGACCTTCCACTTCAATCAATGTGCCATCAATCTCTTTGAACCCCTTAAAATAGTTATTTCCATTGTCATTCAATGGCAATAAATGAGAGCTGGGACTCTTAGAAACGGGGACCGGTTCGAAGAAGATCTTCCCTCGAATACGCCCTGGGGCTGGAGAAAAAGAGGTGCGCGCTAAGAGAAAGGCATCGGGCAGTCGTCCGACAAAGTAGAGGCGGTCAGGATCAAGCTCTTGACGGGGAGGAGACCAGGTTTCAAGGTCATCGACGATGACTTTGAGACAGGGGAAGCGAAGCTCCGAAGAGCTGTTTATCTGGGTCCGACCATCCTTCACTTGAACAGTGGCGCCGCCGACGCTGTAGCTGTTCACGATGTTCTTCTCGAAGAGGAGATCTTGGTGAGAGCTGAAGAACATGGAGGTGAAAAATCCGCCAAAGAGGACACCGGCTATGAGGGCAAGAAGCAGAATGGCCGAATAGCTCCGAGGTTCGACTCGGGGCTCACGTCCTGCGATCCAATCGTCTAAAAGCTCCGCCATATCTGCGGCGCTGCGAAAACGCTTCTCCGGCTTATTAGCCAGTGCCTTGCTGCAAATCGCCGCCAGGCTATAGGGGACTTCTCGGGGCAAGCGAGCCTCGGGGGTGGCGCGTTTTCTGAAGTCTTCTAAGCTGCGTGGGGTCTCGGCGACGAGCATGTAGTAGAGCAAGCCACCGAGGCCAAAGACGTCGGAGCGGGGATCGGCCTTCTCTCCAAACAATTGCTCTGGGGCCATAAATAGCGGTGATCCGAGCAGGTCGCCCTTTCCGGTAAATGATTCGGTGGTGAGCATACTCTTCGACAGGCCGAGGTCGACGATGACTGGCTCGCCTTTTTCGAGGATGACATTTGAGGGCTTCAGATCGCGGTGAATGATATTGCGGGAGTGAGCGTGGTGCATGGCTTGGGCCATGCGTTGGATGATTCGTGCGGCTTCGCCTGGGGGGATGGAGCCTTCCTTTTCAACTCTTTGATAAATGGTCTCTCCACGAATCACTCGCATCACGAGGTAGGGCAAGCCTTTGTGAGTTCCGTAATCAATGATTGAAGAGATGTTCGGGTGGTCGAGAGAGGACGCGATCTCGACTTCTCTCTTGAAGCGCACTTCGGCTTCTTTGGTGGTCACACGGCCGGCGAAGATCTTGATGGCGACTTCTCGTTCGTTTTCCTCGTCGACAGCGCGATAAACGGTTCCAAACGCGCCCCGACCAAGTTCTTCCTTAATTGAGAAGGAGGCTATGGTCTTTGGAGCATCGGCGGGGACAGTGACTCCAGACGAGCTGCTTTCCACTGTTTTGAGTTTGAGTTTGGACTTGCTCGCTTCTTCGCTCTTTTTGATGCTGCGCCAGATGACGGCATCGGTGGAATCGACGAGGGCATCGACGGTGGGTTTTTGCTCGGTCATGAGCTTTCCTTCTTCTCGGCCTTAGCTTTGAGAAGGTCTTTTATCTTAATGCTGTGCTCTTTGGCTTTTTCGTAGAGCCAGGACCGTGATTTCCCCATGAGCTTGGCGATTTCTTCCACGCTGGTTCCTGGGGATTCGGTGATGAGCCGGACAAGAAAATCGCGCTCGGTGGAGTGCCAGGCCTCGGTCCAGTTGCTGGGGTTTGCGGTGCCGCCGAGCCTTAAGAAATCGAGGTCTGCAGCGTCGATGATATCGCTGAGGGCGAGCTTGGCGAGGCCTTCGACCTTGCCTTTCAGCTCGCGAATGTTCCCGGTCCACGGTAGGGAAACAAGCCGGGACAAGGCTTCTGGGGAGACTCGTTTTCCAGATCCTTTTAAGAAGTGGCGGACAAGCTCGGGGATGTCTTCTCGGCGCTCTTTGAGGGAGGGAAGCTCGATGGTCATGGTGGAGATGCGGTGGAAGAGGTCTAAGCGGAACTCGCCTCGGTCGACCAGCTCTTTGAGGTCTTTATTTGTCGCTGAGACAATGCGAACGTCGACCTTTCGGTCAATTTCG
The DNA here is from genome assembly GCA_029210225.1 of Planctomycetota bacterium. GTDB lineage: Bacteria > Planctomycetota > J058 > J058 > JARGOJ01 > JARGOJ01. The sequence goes on along the minus strand of JARGOJ010000128.1, from coordinate 7,390 downwards.
CTCCCAATAGGGCGTATTTGGCCTTCATCCAAGACGCGGAGCAGCTTCGTTTGGTGCTCGGGGGTGAGGTCACCGATCTCATCGAGAAAGAGGGTCCCCCCAGAGGCTAACTCGAAGACTCCTCTGTGATCGGACTGGGCATCGGTGAAGGCGCCGGCGACGTGGCCAAAGAGCATGCTCTCGGCGAGTTTTTCCGGGAGGGTCGCGCAGTTGAGGGCTTCAAAGGGACCATTGGGGCGCTTCCCGTTGCGGTGCAAAGCGCGTCCAACCAGCTCCTTTCCGGTGCCGGTTTCTCCGAGAACTAAGACGGGGAAATCTGTTTGGGCCAGGCGATCGACGAGGGCGAGGACGCTGCATAGGGTTTCGCTACGGCCAATGATTTCGGAGTAATCGCCTTGGAAGGGTCGGTCGGCTCGACGTCGACGCTTGCGATCGGCTTCAACTTCGAGCAAGGCCGAGATGGCGCCTCCAGCCAGAGATAGCAAGCCTCGGAGAACCTTTCCAAGGCGCTCAACGCGCTCTTCGTCGAGGGTCTCTTCCCCCCTTAGGACATCGATGGAGAGGACAAAGCGCTTCTCTTCGAGGCTTGTTGTGATGGTGAATGGGAAGACGGCGACGGCTTCAATTTGGTATTTCACCATGGACCGTGTTGGGCTGGTCGCGAGTTTATAGAAGCCTGCTTCTCCGGATGCTCCGGCCTGGGCGATGAGGCTTTTGGCGGCTCGGCTCGGGTCGACTCCTTCCCCGAGGGAGGCCCCGGCTTTGGGGCGCCAGGTCGATTTACCTTCAATCTCTTCCCAACCATAGAGGACACAGCGGTAGCCTCCTGCCACCACGATGCCCAAATCTGCGAGGGTGTCATAGACTCCTTGCAGGTCCGTCACGGGGCTTGTGTTTCCGAGAACTTGGAAAGACCGTTCGTTCTTAGTCATGACTTCAGTTTTGGGCCAGAGGCGACGCTTTGTCCAGAGCCGAATGTCGAAGGGTGAAGGAAGATCCCTCTGTCTCGGGGCTATTTTTCCAGAACCCTGTACAGCAAAATCCAGGATTCTGGATTTTTCGTAAGGGTCTATGTGCAGTTATGGGGACTAGGAGGCCGAGCCGTTGGCATGGCGCTTGCTTTCATTTTGGGTTGAGTCACGTATTTATTTTTTAAGTTCCGCAATGATTGTTTTGAGCAAAATAGCAGGCAAGAGATTACAGAGATCTTGCTTTATGTTTGAATCGTGTGTTCTTGTTCTAAGCTCTTGCGACTACCTATGGAGGACGAGCTATGCGTTACGCCCTCATCTCTGACATTCATTCCAACATTCCAGCTCTTGAGGCTGTCCTCGATGACATCAAGAGCCAGAACGTCGAGAAGATATATTGTCTTGGCGATGTGATTGGTTATGGACCCTATCCCAATGAATGCGCAGAAATGGTCATGAATGCCTGCGAATATGTCATTTGCGGCAACCACGATGAAGCCTTGCGTCTCGGCGGTATTGGATTTAACAGAAAAGCTCGGGATGCGATTGAGTGGACCCGCGAGCAACTTGAGCCTGGCTTCTTCTCGGGAACCAAGGTTCGTCGCCGCTGGGAGTTTCTGACCAAGCTGCCTATGAGTTACAAGCTTGAGCGCGATTACTTCGTTCACGGCTCACCGCGCGACTTTACTTCTGAGTATGTCTTACCTCACGATGCTCAGTTTGGGCCAACCCCCAAGCTTCAAGAGATCTTCGCGGAAGTCGATAACCGCTTGTTCCTTGGTCATACACACCTCCCTATGATTCTCACGGATGAATACGAGTTATTGATCCCTGATGATCTTGGAAATGAGTGGGAATCAGACCCAGAGCAAAAGGTCATTATCAACGTTGGATCTGTGGGACAACCTCGCGATAAGAACCCTGAGGCTTGCTATGTCATTGTTGATGACCGCAAGATTCAGTGGCGTCGTGTGAAGTACAACACGCAGAACACCGTCGATCAAATCAAGACGATCAGCCGCCTCGACGTTTCCCTCGCCGAGCGCCTCTTGGTCGGTGTCTAGTCGAATTGTCACAATGGGGCCTTCACAAGGCGCTTCTCTAATAGAGGCTCTGAGGCATCTGCGTCTAGCACAGAACTCTGTGCTCGCGTAGAATAGTGTTTCTCAGACCCATTCTTCAGGCCTCCGGGAGTTCACGCAGACATGCCCGCGCAACTTGTCATCATTGAAGGTCAATCCGAAGGCCAATCCAGGGGTCAACCGATTTCTCTGGAGGACCGTGTCATCTTTGAAGTGGGTCGAAGCGACGACGCTGACCTGACCCTCGATGACCCTGACATCGTCCCAGTCCACCTAAAGATTTATAAAGAGAAGAAAGAATTCCACATCTTCGATTTGAGTGGACGGGGCTTTCTCGTCAATGGTCGACGTCGCCTCAAGCACCATCTCAACCACGAAGACATCATCGCTATTGGCAGCCACGCCATCCGCTTTGAGCAATACATCACCAACGAATCCAGCCCTGAGCTTGATTACGTGAAGACCGTCCCTGACGTTGACCGCGAAGAGCTAGCCTTCATGAGTCAGGCTGGAGCTCCGGCCGAAGAATCCGCCGGGCCCAAAGCCGAATTGAAGGCCATCAAAGGCAACGATACGGGAAAGACCTTCAACATACTCGACCGACCTATGAGCGTGATGGGCCGTGGAATCGCCACAGATATCACCGTCTGGGACATTCGTTGCTCTCGAGTTCATGCTCGCATTGACAGTGTTGAGAATGCCTATACCGTCTCAGACATGAACTCCTCCAACGGGACTTATGTCAACGGCCGGAAAATTGAGAACTCTGTCTCCCTCAAGTCCGGGGATACCATTAAAATTGGCTCGACGACCTTGCAGTTCAACCAGTCAGTCTAAGCTCCGGCTTCTTCTTCAGCTAAAACCGCCGGCTCAATATGTTCTTTAATGAAGGCCAGGGCTTCTTCACAGCTCTGAAAGCGCTCTTTTGGCTTCTTCTTCAGGCAGCGATCAATGAAGAGCTGCATCGCCGGCGGGAAGTTGCCCTGAGGATAGAGCTTCTCCAAAGGCTGAGCATTTTTATAGAGATGCCCCATGATGTGCTCACGCAGACTGCGAGCTCCATAGGGCAGAGTCCCCGTTAGAAACTCGAAAAACGTAATTCCCACTGAATAGATATCGGTGTATCGACCGATAGTATCTTCAGAGATGGTCTCGGGCGCGATGTACGCGGGAGAGCCTGAAATTTGACCGTCACGAGTCATATAAATTTGGTCGGAGAAGACTTGGTCTTGGGTATTTAGAATCCGAGCCAAGCCAAAATCCATGATCTTCAAAAACGGCTGACCGTTTCGGGCCGTTAACATAAGATTTTCTGGCTTGAGATCCTTATGTATGACATCGCCTCGGTGAACGGCCGCTAAACCCTCAAGCAATTGCACTATCAAATCGACCGCGAGAACTTTTGAAAAGCGCTTCTCACGCTTCAGTACAACGCGGACCTCTTCACCTCGCACATACTCCAAGACAATGTACTGAGCGCCTGCTCCGGTCTCTCCCTGATCGTAAATCTGCACTGTATTGGGATGATCGAAGAAGGACGACGCAAGAATCTCTCTCTTAAAACGAGAAACAGCTTCAGGGTTCTTCTCGGCGTCCAAGATCAACTTGACCGCGACCAGCTCGTCTCTATCAAGAGCCTGTGCGAGATAAACAACCCCCATGGCTCCTTGGCCGAGGCGCTTGATGAACTTATAGGTGTCACCAACAACAACGCCAACATAGGGGTCATCACTGTTTCCGGCAATGTCATGGATATCGGGAACCGTCATGGCCATGGTGCCGCGATCAACGTAGTGGCCTTGCTTATGCGAATTTTGAAGGTTCTTCTCTTCCTCACTTTGCTGAGCGACATTTTGAGCCTCGGGGGCATCGAGGAGAGGCGGAGGTAAGGAGGAAGGTTGGGACGCTGCAGGAGCTTGTATGGGACGAGGAGCTTCGACGGTGCTGTCTGGGCTCGGATGATAGGTGTATTGGGGGCCAGCGTTTCTGTGAGAGGGAGGGAAAGGAGTCACTTGTCGGTTGAGTTCTTTGGGAGTTGGCAGTTTGATTTTTGGACTGCTTGGAGCCCGGGTGATCTCCACGGACTCAGCGTTTTTCGATTGTTTGGTGAGAGGGCGAGCGATGCCGGCGAAGTCCTCATGGCGATATTTGAGGATGATGCCCTCTCGGTGCTTGGTTAGCCGTTGAATCGTTTTGTGCTCAACAACATCGAGAATTTGGGGGTTGTTTTGAAGATGTCCGGAGCGTTCAAGGATCTCCTTCATCGAGCGCGAGTAGCCTTCACGCTTTTGGAACTTTTTAAGCTTGCCGAATAGGTCGCTAGTGAGGGCCCCGCTCTGGCGGAGCATTTCTGCAAAGATCGCTTCCTTCATCATGAAGAGATAGCGCTCTGTCTTGATCTTGCTGCTCTCTAAACGAGGATCATCCTCTGGAATGAAACCTTGCGAGATCATCAAGCTCACGAGGGAGCCGCCTTGACCATCCAGAAACACGACCATTTTCTTAAGTAGATCAACAGGTAAGATTTGATCCTCGGCAAAGACTTTTGCCAGCAACAAATCCTCGAACGCTAACAATATATTTCCCCTAAAAACGGTGATTTACAAGATCGTTGATCCCCGTCACTCTAACTCAAACTCTACCGTTCGTCATAAGCTGTGCATAGTCGCGTCTTATAGGAGTTCCATGGAACTATGAAATAGAAAGGGAAAAGCGAGGGTCAGATCGATGATTTTTTGAGAAAATGCTCCTGCTTTTAGGGCAAATCAGGAAGAAATCGAAGAGCTATCGAATGGACGAAACTCTCTTTACTCGCGGCGATCTCGTGCGACACAAAAGGCTCGGATACCGCGGCGCTGTTTACGAAGTCGAACCGAATGGGAAGAAAGAAGACAGCTGGCCTCCAAGTTCAACTTCTCTCGAAGAAAATCAGGAGACTTGGTACCGCATCTTAGTTGATAACGCCCAGCACAGCTGCCGCTTGGCGGAGCATGAGCTGACGAAGGATTCTAGCCGGGATCCGATTAAGAACCCAAAGCTCGACCAGTATTTCCAAGACTTCGAGAACGGTAAATACCAACCTCGGGTCATCTAAACTCAGACATCGAATAATCTCGTGAAATGGGCCGTTGCAAGCAAGAGACTCAAGCTTGACAGAGACTCTCTCAGGCCTTCCCATGGGGATTCAATTAACTTAGAGGATAATACCTATGAAACGCATCGCTCTGATCGCTCTCACTTCGATCGCTCTGCTCTCAACAAGCACAGCGGCTCCCGTTGACTTCAATGCTCCCAAAGGATGGAAAAAGGAAAAGCCCGCGAATAACATGCGGAAGCAACAATTCCGGATTCCCAAGAGTAAAGGAGATGCGAAGGATGGTGAGCTTGCCGTCTTCCATTTCAGTGGTGGTGGCTCCGTCGATGCGAATATCAAGCGCTGGGAGGGCCAGGTTCGTGAAGGCGCCAACGATCCGAAACCCAAGAAAACAACCCGCGTTTGCGGCGGCCTCAAAGTTGTCATCTACGACCAAACCGGCACCTACCAGACTCCTCCCCGCGGCCCCCGCGCCCCTGGTGTGAAAATGGCCGGAGCCCGCGTGATCAATGCGATTATCGAAACTGACGAGGGGAACTACTATGTGAAGCTTGTTGGTCCCAAGAAGACCATTGGTGACAACATGAAGCAATTCCACGCTTTTCTAGACAGCTTAAGCGCCACAGGCAAGGCCAAGCCGAAAACTCCGGCGTCAAAGCCCGCTTCAAAGCCAGGCAAGTAAAGCACTAGACAACGTCGAAGCCTTGCTCGTCGCTAATCCTTGCCATTTCAAGGCGAAAGGTCTCAACCCAATCCTGAGCGGCTTGGGAGAGAGACTTAAAGCGACGGGCGGCCCAACCAAAGGCCACCGGGGCGAGGCCCTCAATAGGAATCGCGGCCACTTTTCGGAACCGAGCAAAGTTAAACGCATGCCGGGCCGGAGTGATCGCGTTCCCAAGCCCCAACTCCACAAGCATGATCGCCGTATCCCAATCATCAACCATCGTCGATGACTCAAGCTTCATGCCCTCTTTTAAAAGGGCTTCTTCCAACTGAACCTGAGAGGTTGAGCGGGGAGGCAGGGTGATATAAGGAACATCCTCAATGTCCTTAATCCTCACGCTCTTCTTCTTGGCCAACGGATCATTGCTGCGGACCACTAGAACCCAAGGCATTTCGACCACAGCTCGTTGCTCGATACCTCGGATATGATCGTTCATAGTGATAAAGGCCAAGTCGGCTTTTTCCACACGGAGAGCTTCGACACAGCGTCGAAGAGAGTTCGCCGACTGAAAATTTAAAGAAATTTTCGGATATTGAGCGCGAAACAAAACAATGACTTCTTGCATGAAGTGTTTCACCGTCGTACCGCCTGTAGCAATGCCTAGAGAGCCCTTCTCCCCTTCTCGAAGTTGCTCAATCTGACGAACAGCAATCGAAATAGCATCCAAGCCCTCAAGGGCTCCTTCATAGAGGACCCGTCCGGCCTCTGTGACCGCCACTCCTCGGGATCGCCGCTCCAAAAGTGGAACCCCTAGTTCCTTCTCTAAGCGCGATACATGCTGGCTTACAGCCGGTTGAGTGCAACCCTGCGCACGAGCGACCGCGCTGAAGCTCTCCGCCTCACAAACCGCCAAAAAGATCTTCAAATCTTCTAAAGTCATAAGTACCCATAACCATTTGCTAATGGATCTCTAGATAACACTATAATTGACTTATAGCATGTCGTGCGTCAAAGTTTCTGTAAAGGAAATTCAAGCATCTCGTTTAGGAGGGTCTCATGGCCTTAAAAGCGAAGAAGAGAATCACGGCGCCTATTATTCGCAAGCGTAAGGGCGGCAAGAAAATCGTCATGCTGACGGCCTACGATTTCACCATGGCGGCCTTGCTCGACGGAGCTGTCGACTGCATGCTCGTCGGTGACTCATTAGGTTGTGTTGTTCAAGGTGGAGATACAACGCTCCCCGTAACTTTGGATGAGATGATCTATCACGCCAAGATGGTCACCCGAGGCGCGAAGTCGGCCTTAGTGATCGGCGACCTTCCTTTTGGAACCTATCAAGTCGGCACCGAAGACGCGATGCGAGCGGCGATCCGCCTCGTCAAAGAAGCGGGTGTGGGCGCGGTCAAGCTTGAGGGCGGCGTTCGGGTTCAAGAGACCATTAAGCAGCTGGTCCTCGCCGGCATCCCCGTCATGGGCCATATCGGCTTGACTCCTCAGAGCTTCCACGCCTTCGGCGGCCACAAAGTCCAAGGCAAGAGCGCCAGCGCTGCTGAGAGCCTTCTCGCCGATGCCCGAGCTG
>JARGOJ010000127.1:9762-13349 GCA_029210225.1 Planctomycetota bacterium | reverse complement strand
CTTTTTCATCAAGGCTTTTCAGCGGCTAGTGTCTGCTCTTTCTTCTCCAAGTCGGCAATGCGATCGTCGATGCCTGGATAGCCCTCATATTCGTCGGCGATGCCACGAGCTGAAAGCAAGCACTCTGTCACGGACATCTTGGCCTTGATATAGAGCTTTTTGCTCTTACTCTTCCGGTATTCGCTAATCAAGCGATCCACCGATTCGATTTCTTGGCAAAGCGTTTCATAGAGGTTGTGAGCGGCTTCAGGGAAGGTTCCACTTGGGGCAACGCGCTCGATGTCTCCCGACTTCTGCCCGTCGGTCTCTTTCGCCTTATCGGCGCTTGCTGGAGCTTTGCCACCCAAAGCGTCGCCAAGCTCTCTCTCCGACTTTTCCATACCTTTTTTGGCACGTTTTCTGAGCGCTTCCTGCTTCTCGGTCGTAGGAATCGCTTTTTGAAGCGCCTTGAGCTCTTCAATGCTCTTCGCTCCAGTCGGCGAATTGCTCTTTGAATTCGGGGCTCCGCCCCAGGACTTCGCATCCTTTTTCACGTTCTCTAGTTCATTGGCGACCTTGGCCTGATCCTGAAACCGTGAGTCTTCACGACTGTTCTTCCGAGTCTTCTTCCCAGCCTTGCGCGCAACCGCATTGTCGGTCTTTGCTGAACGACTTTTGTCTTTACATGCCGGAAATAACAGCAGGCTTAAGGAACATACAACTATGACAGCATTGTTGAGGCGAGCCATGATTCTCTCCAGTGATTTGAGGTCTCTTCCCATTGTGACTTGGAACGCTGCGCGATGCTAGACATTCCATAGCTTTACCCTTCAGACTCCCGCTAGCTCTTCACGGTTCCTCCTTTGTAAAAACGTTCTGAAAACGACCCTGTAACGAAGTAGAAAATCAGTCCAAAAACCGCTGTAAGGAAGGCCGTTCCAGCCGTAAAGGCAAAGACAGTCTCCAGCGAGAAATGCTTCTCTATGAACGCAACCGGATACACGGCGAGAGAGCCAACACCAAATGTGAGCGTGAATTTCAGACCATAAAAAAGACCACGATAACGGGGGACGCTCAAGCGAGCGACCAAGCTGTTCTCGATGGGTTGCATGCCCATCGCAAAGAAAATATATCCGGCCACCGCGAAGGGCAAAAACTCCTCTTTTAAGCAGAAACACAACAGCAAGAAAGGCAGAGAGCTACTGTGGAAGAGGATGTACGCCTTCCGCAAATCGAAGCGATCCGCCACTTTGCCTCCAAAGGCTTGCCCAGCCATTCCTACGAAGTAGGCGAGCGAGGTAATAAACGTCGCGGCGAGGGTCTTGTTCGATTCCAGCGGGATATAGGCTTGGAAATCATTGAGGACGTTGAGCAACGCCGAGCTTCGATCCTCAAAGAAGGCGGGCATGCTAATAGAGACGGACCGATAGCCAAGTCCAGCGCAAGCCATCGCTCCGGCGTAGAGGAGCATCATCCAGACAGGCAAGGGCAGAGCTTTCGGCGCTTGTTCATCTTTAACGGGCGCGTCTTTGGTATCTCGGACGACGTCATCTTGGGGTCGAATAAAGAGGACAAAGATCGCGACGAGGAAGAGTATTCCTGCGCTGGCTGAGTAGGCCAAGCGCCATCCCTGCCATGCGGCCAGAGCTCCCGCTACGAAGGGCGCCAGGGCAATGCCGAAGTTCCCCCAAATCCCGTTCGTCCCAAGCGCCGAACCAGCCTCTTTGACGTTCCGTGAAATGATCGCCATCCCCGCTGGATGATAGAGGGAGGACGCCGCGCCAATCACGGCTAACGCGATTCTTAGGAGAGTGAACGGGCAAAGGATGCCCCAAGCGACCCGAGGGCGCAGCCGAGCAGGCAGATAAACAGCACCCATCGTCCGCCATATCGGTCCGTCAGAAAGCCAGCAGGGAGCGCCCCAAGACCGTAGAGCAAGTAGCCAAGGAAGGAAATCTCAAAGACATCGGAAAGCTCAACTTGGAATTCTCGATTCAACGAGATCACCAGCGCTGGAAAAACCAACATGATGTAGTGGGAAAACATGTGGCCGAGGCAGCTGGCCAGTATGACTTTTCGTTCGTTCTTGGTTCTCATGATTCAAACAGGCGCTTCAAGTGGGAAAGACGAGAAGAAGGAAGCAGGGAATATAGTCTTGCTCTTTCTTTTCCTCAAGAATGGGTATTCTATGAAAGCTCGACCTTCATGGTTGCAGTAGAGGAGTGAACGGAGTGATTGAAGATGGGATTGGCACGGGGGAGTCGGAGGAGTTGTTTTACGACGACCAAATCGACGCAGCAGCTCAAAGCCGCAAGCTACGAGACATCCATCGCAAGCGAAATCGCAAGGTTCTCATTCGGCGAATGCTGGGCGGCGCTTTTCTAGTCCTCTTCCTCTTACTCATAGACTGCTTGATTGAGCCGGAGATCTCTCCCTTTCATATACTCTTTGAGCTCGGCCAAGACATGCAACCCGAGCCTAGCCGAGGATTTCTAACGGCTCTCGGACGATTGCTGGGGGTGATCCTGGCGGCCTCAGTGACCCTCTGTGGAATCGCCATTCCGTTGACAGCGAATAACTACACTCCGAAGCTCATCAGCCTCTTCGTGCACGATCGAGTCAACTGGGCCATGTTCGGCTTGCTCGTGACTTCGACGGTGCTCACTCACTGGACCTTGCTAGCGTCCTCGGGTGCAGACATTCCCCGCTTCAACATCTTCTTATCCTCGGCCCTCGGATTCGTCAGCCTCTTGCTCACCGTCCCCTACGCCTACTATGTCTTCCGCGTCCTTCTCCCAGAAACCATTGTGAGTCATATTGAGCGTGAAATCATTGAGGACCTGAATACGATGATTGGGTCGCGAGGAGAGTCGGACGCCCTGGAGATAAGGCGACGAGTCTTTGAGAACATTAAGTATATCTCCAATATTGTGCTTCGATCCATCGACCGCCACGATCGTGATACGGCCCTCTATAGCCTAGAAACACTGCGTCACATTTCAGATCATTACTCCGATGTCAAACCGCGCATGCCCTTAGTTTGGTTTGAGGTCAACCATCAAGACTTTCTATCGAAGCCTCCTGAGGTCCTCAAGCAGATTACTGAAAGCGGAACGATCTTCGAGGTGGAGCTTCTTGAAGAGTGTGCTCTGGTTCTTTCGGTGGCCATCGGACGCTTTCGCGAAGGTGTCCGTATGCTGGGAGTGACGGTGCGCCATATCGGTCGCCTCGCCACAGAGCGCGGTGATGAGGGCACTGCGGAGATGGCCCGGATCTATTTCAATTCATTTATCAGGGCGGCGATTTCCCGGCGCAACCCCGATGCGATTTACATGCTTGTCTTTCAATATCGACTCTTGGCGGAGGGAATTCTTCATAGGGCGCCAGCCAATGCGGTCAGGGTTGCTTTTTTCCTCGATTACTACGCTCATCAAGCGGTTCGCACGGGAATAGTCTTTGTCGCTAATCTCATCGCCTACGACCTCGTCGACCTCGTCATTCGAGCCTATGAGGAAGACGCAAGTTGTAAGCGAGACCTCTTCGACCTCTTCTTGCGCTTCGACCGGAATGAAACCCTGCGCAACTTCCCAGGAGTCATTAAGAGTCAC
>JARGOJ010000127.1:0-9752 GCA_029210225.1 Planctomycetota bacterium | reverse complement strand
GGACTTGAGGACGAGCAAGCCGGCCTGATGAAAGAGGTCGCTGAAATTGACTACGGGCTCATCAAGGCTGCGATTGAAGAGATCGAGGGAGTCGACAATCCATTCTATTGGGAAATCACCGATCGTCGCCGACACTTAGATTATGTTGAGCCTCAGTTCCAGGCATCATTTAAGATCGTCCGCGAGAAGCTCCTCGCTTTGGAAGAGACTCTCAAGGCATAAAAAAAGCCTGGCGTTGAGCGCCAGGCTTTTCTGATTCTCTGACAATTGCGATTCAGGGAACAATGCCAGTCTGAGGCAGCTGATCGTCAACGAAGATCGCGACTCCAAGTGCAGCGTTCTCGTACGCGTTGAAGGCTGCTGGCGTCGATCGTGAAAGCAAGGGACTTCCGGCGCCGATGCTGCCAAGGAAGGTCCAGCCAGTGCCCTGCACAGAGGACCCAATGCTTCCTGGAACAGTTGGCTCTCCATAGATATAGATGAAGGTTCTCGGTACTCCTCCCAGGGTCCCTTGCCTGCCACCCAGTCCAAGAACGTCCGCGGCATTGATAGTAATAGTAATGGGCGTCGCAATTTGAACTGATACGGAGAAGTCTTCGATGTTGGAGATCGCAGCATTGAGAGTCGGATTCGAGAGGTCTGTGTCGACGAAGAGAATACAAGCATCAATATCGTCTCCTCCATCGACGGTCAGTACATCGGTCCCAGTCAGGTAAAGGATGTCGAAGCCTGCGCCTCCCATCATGACTGCGTTTCCCCCCAGATTTAGAAACAGGCTTGCGAAGATCCGGTCGTTCCCAGCAAAGGAGGCCATGGTGTTCCCTAGCGCGTTTCCTACGATCAGGTCGGCGAAGTCAGAGCCGTTGGCGTTCTCAATGTCTACATAGGTATCTCCTTCGGCGTCGGAATCCGTTCCAATCCCCAATCGAAGGTCAATCTCGATTTCGCCGTTTGTTCCGGCAGGCGCCATTCTGTAGCTGACGGTATCGGATCCAATTCCGCCGTTGAGAGAGTCAGCGCCCGCGCCACCGTCCAAGAGGTCGTCGCCAGCGCCGCCGGTGAGAACATCGATACCAGCGCCTCCAAGCAGCATGTTGTCATTGCCATCACCGGTGAGGACGTCATCTTGGGGGCTACCGATCAATCCTTCAATGTTGACAAAGGTATCACCCGCCGCGTCTCCACCAGTGCCCGTGTTGGCCTGGAGGTCAACAGAAACTCCTTGGGCTGACGTAGAATAGCTGGCAAAGTCGGCCATTCCGGCTGGGTTCGCGCCACCGTCGAGGGTGTCTGCGCCAGGACCACCGATAAGGATGTCCACTCCGGCGCCGCCAGAGAGAGTGTCGTTTCCAGCGCCGCCATTGAGGGTGTTATCCATGGCGTCTCCAACCAGGGTATCGTCGTTTCCCGATCCTGTTAGATTCTCGATTCCAGTAAGAACATCCCCCTGAGCATCCCCGCCGCTCGCGGTGTTCGCCGCGAGGTTAACGTTGAAGCCTTGAGGAGAGTTGGTATAGGCAGCGGTATCGCCAGTGCCAGCGTCTCCATTAATTTGATCAGCGCCTGCGCCACCAGTGATGGTGTCGTCGCCGTCACCGCCGTTGAGGAGGTCGTCGCCACCAGCGCCATTGAGCGTGTCATTGCCGGCGAGACCGTCAATTTGGTCTCGACCGGCGGTGCCATTGAGAGTGTCAGTGTTGACGGTTCCTGTAATGACGTTAAAGATATTGGCGAAGTCAACGATCGGCATAGTAGCTACAGTGACATTGGCGCCTGCGGGATCCATGGCGACCGATATCGTTTTCATTCCGGGTACGGTGGCCGTGACTGTTGTCGTGAAAATACCGCTGGCGTTCGTTGTTCCAGACGCGTTGGCGAAGGTGGTTCCGCCTCCGGTGGCGGAGAAAGTCACGGCGGTGGTGGGGAGGATTGTGTTGTTGCCATCGCGAACTGTGACTGTCACCGTTGAGATATCCGTGCCGTTGGCGAAAATTCCGTTCAGCGGATTGGCCGTCAGCGTGGAGTTGTTTGGATCGGGTGCGCCGAGGGGAACCACAGCGAAAGTCACTGTGGGGGTGGCGTTGAGAACAACTTGCGCGGCGCCAGGATTAATGGTCGCGGTGATGGTCTTGGCCCCGGCATCAGTGCTACTCAATGTCGCGGTGAAGACGCCGCTGGCGTTGGTTGTTCCGGTTGCGTTTGTGAAGGTGTTCGAGCTGCCGGTCGCGGTCAGTGAAACGGCTTGATTTGCGAGCGGGCGACTGGCGGCATCGACGACGGTCACTGTGATATTTGAGACGTCGGTGCCGTTCGCGAAGAGGTTCGTCGTTGGATTCGCGGTCACGGTTGAAAGCGCTGCATCCGGACCTGGAGGAACCGCAATAAAATCAACGGTAGGCATGTTGTTGAGAGTGACAGCTGTGCCAATGTTATCAACCGTAGCGCTCACTGTTTTCGTTCCGGCCACCGTGCTAGCTAAGGTGGTCGTGAAAACACCCGAGGCGTTGGTCATTCCAGTGGCTTGACCAATGGTGTTGCCTGTACCAGTCGCAGAGATCGTCACTTGTCGATTGGCAATGATGGCGTTGCTTGAATCTCTCGCGGTCACGGTGATGGTGCTGGTGTCCGTTCCCGTATTAAAGATATTGTTCGTTGGGTTGGCGGTCACTGTTGAAGTTGCGGCATCGGCGACTTGGGCGGATATGAAGGACACGGTCGGCATGCTGCTAATCGCGACTTGGCTCGCGCCGGGGTTGACGATTGCGCTGACTGACTTGTTCCCACCGACGGTCGAGGTTAATTGCGCGGAGAAGCCTCCGGCGGCGTTTGTGGTGCCGGTCAACGGAGTTAGATTTCCGGCGCCCGTCAAAGTCAATTGAACAGTCTGTCCGGCAAGCAAGGCGCCGCCGGGGTCTCTGACGGTGACAGTAATGGTTGAGGCGTCGACGCCGTCGGCGATCACGCCGGTGGTCCTACTCGCGGTTACGGTTGATTGATTGGGATCGGGAGTACCGGCGGGCGCATCGAAAACAACAACGGGCATCGCAGCGAGGCTCAAATTAATCCCAGTTGGGTTAACGGTCGCCGTGACGGTCCTTGAGCCAGGTTGGGTGCTCGTCATGGTCGCGGTAAAAACACCGCCGCCATTTGTGCTTCCCGTACTCGGTGTAAACGTGACTCCAGGTCCACTCGACAGCGTGATTTGCTGATTGACCAGCAAGGTTCCGCCGCCGTCTCGGACCGTCACTGTCACGGTCGATTGATCCGTGCCATTCGATGAGAGGCCAGTGAGCGGCGTCGCGGTCACGGTGCTCTGAGAAGAGTCTGGGACACCGGCGGGGGTTGGGTCAAAGGTCACCGAAGGCTGAGTGCTAAGAATGACCTGAGCAGCACCTGGGTTGATCGTGGCAGACACAATCTTTGTCTCGGCGAAGGTCGAGGCGAGAGTCGCGGTGAAGACTCCCGAGTTATTAGTTGCCCCGCTAACAGGCGCGAAGACATTGCTGAAGCCCGTCGCGGCGAGAACAACAGCTTGTCCTCCAAGGGCGATACCATTGATATCGCGCACGGTCACGTTCACAGTGGCTCTTGAATTGCCGTCCGCGATAAGACCGGATGTCGGGCTAACGGTCAGCGTTGATCGCGAATCAACGGGAGTTCCGACTGTCGGAGTTGGGCCCGTGCCCGGAGTGTTAACCCCAGGAACCAGCGCAGAGCTCCCGCCACTGCTCCCGCAGCCAAGCGTGAGACCCGCTATGGCGACCAGGCCATAATAGCGGAACACATTCTTCCTCTTCATAATCTCCCTCTTTCCTCTGTCTCTTCGCAGAACACCATGGCGACTCTTGGTTATGTTTAATTTTGGCCTGTAGGCTTCGACCCAAGCCCTGCTCTTTTAAGGGCATCTAGTTGACGCTGTTGCGCGTCTATCTTTACTTTGGCTTCGCGACTTACTCTCTTCTCCTCAGCGCTGACGCTTGGTTGCACTGAATGGCGCTTTGGCGCCCCTTGAATGACAAAGTCAGTCTTAGAGAGCGACTCTTTTGAATTCAATCGCTGCTGCTTGTATATCGTGACGTCCGCTCCGGGATGAGATGCTCTAATTTTTGGTGGAGCAGCTCTATTCACATTCGCTCGCTCACCTTGCCCGTTCTTTACATCGGTCTGGGCCTTGGATTCCGGTGAGGTTTTTGAGGGATTGCTTTCAGATTGTTCAAGTTCTACAGACGATTTATGAGTGATGCTTCTTGAAGCGTCCGAAGGAGGAGAGTCTTTGCCCTGCTTACTGGGGTCTTCATAGGGATTCGGATTACAGGCACAAAACAGTACGAGAAGCACCCCTATTGATATATTTTGTAAGCCGCTCCTAATGAGATTGCGGCTCCATGTTGGGAACTTCGCCATAATAAATTGACCTGATCAGCCCACCCAACCGTCGTCTATCTCAATAATTCTAAGCGTTCGATGATTTGTGTCAATAAAATGTGAATGAAAGCTGAAGAATTCGCAGCGAATTTCTGAGCAAGAAGCGCGACGGATTCCCTCACTCGTGCTCTAAGCCAAAGCACCACTGGACTGGCCCTTTCCTCAAAGCGGCGACCAGATTTTTTATGACTTTCAGAAATCTGTCGCAATCAACCATTTAGCAAGATCTCCTAGAGGGTTAAGATCCTCCCTCGCCCCCTAGGAAAAGCAGAGGCCATAGATGAAGCAAGAACGAAAAAGTCGAAGAGAAGGCGCTCGTGATCGATCGACGGTGTTTACCGAAGAACCCATCGTCGGCGAGAAACTCGACTATGAGCTGCTCGACTCTGGTAACGGTGAAAAGCTCGAACGATTTGGTGATATTCACCTCGTCCGACCTATCGCCCACGCGATTTGGAAGCCCCAGCTCAGCGCCAGCCATTGGAAGGCCGCACGAGGTCATTTCCAACGGGCGACAGGAGGCGGAGGTCGCTGGAAATGGGGCTCAAAGAGAGTCCCTCATTCTTGGATTTTGCAGGTCGATCAACAGCGTTTCGTTCTCAAAACAACGTCCTTCGGACACCTCGGAATCTTCCCTGAGCAACAGCAGCAATGGCGCTGGATCACCGATCTCTGCGAGTCCCAAACGGAAGAGATTGAGGTTCTCAACCTCTTTGCCTACACCGGCGGCAGCACCCTCGCAGCAGCCCTCGGCGGCGCTAAAGTATGCCACGTCGACGCCGCCCGAGGGAGCGTCGATTGGGCCCGAGAAAACGCGAACCGATCAGGCCTTGGCAGTCATCCCATCCGCTGGATTGTCGACGACGTGCAAATCTTCCTTAAGCGCGAGATTAAGCGAAACCGACGCTACCACGGCATCATCTTAGATCCTCCCAGCTTCGGCCGAGGCAAGAAAGGCGAGACTTGGAAAATTGAAACCGATCTCGTCCCTCTCCTTGAACTCTGCAAATCCGTGCTCGTCGACAAACCCCTCTTCTTCCTCCTCAGCTGCCATTCTCCAGGCTTTACTCCTCAGGTTCTCACCAATCTAATCAATGATGTCGTGCCCAATGGCGGCGAGCGAGCGATGGGGGAAATGTTGCTCCAAGGAGGCTCCGTCCAAGACCTCCCGACCGGCAGCTTCGCACGTTGGCATTCGGACGAAAAAATTGAAGCGTCAGTCGAGGAGGCTAAGGAGAGTGAGTGAATTCGAGATAAGCAGCCTACAAAATCCACAGGTGAAGAACGTTGTTAAGCTCCGTGAGCGGCGGCAGCGAGACAAACAAGGCCTGATGATCATTGAAGGATACAGAGAATTGCGCCGGGCCATTGATGCGTGCTTTCCAATAAAGACTCTCTTTCATTGCGATGCTTGGTATCAGGGAAGCAATGAAGAGGCCCTCTTGGCCGATTCTCGCGCTCTTGGCTGTAAATTAATCCCAGTGAGTCAAAGCGTTTTTCGCAAGATGGCCTACCGCGACCGCCCCGAAGGCCTCCTCGCCGTCGCGACGACCCCAGGCCGAGATAAGAGCGCGTTTGTCGAGTGGTGGCACTCTTTCGAGAAGAAGGACCGAGCCTTCATCCTCGTCGTTGAAAGTATTGAAAAGCCCGGTAACCTCGGGACCATCTTAAGGACCTCTGATGCCGCAGGTGTCGATGCTGTGATTGTCTGCGACAAAGTCACCGACTTGTTTAACCCCAATGTTGTCCGGGCCAGCCTCGGCACTCTCTTTTGCGTCCCAGCCTTTCAGATGGGCAGCCAGGAAACCCTCGATTGGTTGAGAGAAGCAAAGATCGCGAGCTTCGCTGCGACTCCCGCAGCCGAAGGACTCTACACCAGCACGGATATGAAACGCCCGTGCAGCTTGGTCATTGGAAGTGAGCAATACGGGCTGAGTGAACTATGGATGAAAGAAGCCACTGAGCAGGTGAGGATTCCCATGCTTGGTCACGCCGACTCACTCAACGCCGCCCAGGCCGCAACCCTCCTTATGTACGAAGTGCTCCGTCAGAATGGCGCGTCCTAGCTTGAAGGCCTAGTGCTCTGTCATCCTTAAATCCATGGTCACTGACTGCTCATTGAGCCGTGAATTTCATTAGGGTTCAGTCATGGCCCAATGCTCTAGCCAGAGACCCTATGAATTTAAGAATGCCAGAACAGTAGTGCTCTGTCATCCTTAAATCCATGGGCTCTGACTGCTCATTAGGCCGTGAATTTCGTTAGGGTTCAGTCATTTAGCCCGCTAAATTCCTATCACCCTGTCTCATTCACAGCCCAATGCTCTAGCCAGAGACCCTATGAATTTAAGAATGCCAGAACACTAGCGGTCGTTGCTCTCATTCATGAGGTATTTCCAGCGGAGTCTGTTGACGAGCTGCTCGTAGGCTGGTTCGCCGTGGAGACTCTTCAAGTCTGGGTCTGTCGCGACGTGGCGCCAATTACCAATCCAGTAGCTCGGCCATGCATCAAGGCTGCGACGCAGGAAGCGCAATGACATGGGCTTATTCTCACGCATCCCTTCAACACAGGCGAGGTTATATGCGGCGAATTGGGCTTTGGGATTCGTCCAAAGCATGCGGCGGAAGGTCTTTCTAGCGTTCGTCCAATCGTGACCGTAGAGGTAATCAATTCCAAGACGATTGAGACTGGTGCCCGATTGGGTCACGCTGCGCTTGGTTTCTGCAATGATGTCCTTCATGAACTGAGTCTCCCCGGCTCTAGCCAAGGCCCACGCGCAGTAACGCTTGTTCGTCGAGTTTCGACGTTCGGCGGTGTGGCGAACCTTCAACGCTTCGATGATCTCTTTGCCTCCGAGTCCGCCCATCGCAGTCGTCAGAAGGCTAAGGTTTGCGTTGCTCACAGTCCGACCGTTAAGTTTTTTAATCAGTTTAGGGATGGCGTCTCGGATGTCTAAGTCACCGACGACGTCATAGACCGCCGCGAGGATGGTCTGATCGGTGCTATCGAGTAACTTGACGATCTCTTTCTTTGACGCGGCGGTGTTTTGATCGCGAAGGCCGTTAATCGCTGCAGTCCAGAGAACTCGGGGGAACTGTTTCTTCAACATTTTCTCGCCGAGAAACTCGCTGACTCCGACGTCCTTCGTGAGGCTTAAGGCGCGGATGGCCCAAGTTCTTTTTGCGGCATTCACCTTCATTGAGGAGGCCACAGTCTTTAGGAAATCTATCGAGGCCTTGTCGCCGACTTCACCGAGCGCGAGGTAGGCTTTGAATTCGACATCTTCCTTCTTTTCAATGAGCTGGATCAGGTCGGCGCTGGTGACTTTCTTCATGCGAGCTAAGGCCCACGCTGCGGCGCCGCGTTTGAGCCGTTGCGCCGCCAATTTCTTTCGGATCTCCTCTTCTGTCCCATTAATCTTAGGGTAGAGGATCTTTTGGAGGGCCGCAGCGGCGGAGGGGTCTGCCAGAATGCCGAGTGTTGTTATGGCTTGCACCACGAGGCTCTCGGAGTCGTTCTTTAACAATTTCAATATCTCAGGGATAGCCTGACGGCAATCGAGTTCAGCGAGGACCTCAAGAGTAACCACGATGGCGTCGTTATCTTCGTCTTTTAACAGAGGTGTCAGCGCAACAGCTTCCTCCGGGGTGCAGCG
This sequence comes from Planctomycetota bacterium, assembly GCA_029210225.1. Taxonomy (GTDB): domain Bacteria; phylum Planctomycetota; class J058; order J058; family JARGOJ01; genus JARGOJ01. The sequence continues at coordinate 1,674 of JARGOJ010000127.1, read as the reverse complement.
GAGAGTTCGCATCGCTTTGGCGACGGCCATACGAGTAATCGAACCTTTGTGAGTCAGTCCTTTCAATAAATGGGGCAAAGCTTTGCGATCGCCAAACTCGCCGATCACGCGACAGGCTTGGCTTCCTTGATAGGCGTTCGGAGATGCATTGGCGGTTTCGAGAACCTCAATGGCGTGCTTCACAACGTCTTCTTTGGGGAGCTTCGCGATGGCTTCGAGGAGTATTGGAAAAGGCGACCCGATGTGCTTACCGTCAGTGATGTTGAGCCTGAGGAGCTCAATGACGTTCTTTGTGTCGGCAGGGGTGACAATTTCGGAGAGAACATCCAGAGCGGCGCCGAGGCGTTGAGCCTGGGTTTTGTTTTCTGTGGCGAGGACGTATTGGTGAATCTTACGGATCAGCGCGTCTTTGAATTCGTCCTCGGATTTAGCGAGGGTATCAAAGGCCTTGACGCCGGAGTCTTTGTGGGACTCGGTGACCATTTTGGTGATCAAGCGCTCGGTCAGGCGTTCTGGGCGGCGCAGGACGAGAATGCAGCGCAAGCGCACTTCTGGGTCGGAGCTGACTAGCCCTTGTTGAACGAAGGGTTTCCCATAGGCCCCGAGCTTTACGAGGCGGTGGGTGGCCTTTTCACGAACGCGCCAATCGGGATCGGAGAGTTGATCGAAGGCTTGCTGGGCCTGATCGGTCTTGCTTAATGCCCCTGGTTTCTCAATCTCTCGACTTTGCTTGGGGTCTGGGTTCTTCTTTGACTTCGCTGGGTCGCTGCTGTCTTGGGCGAGGGCGGGAAGAGCGAAGCCCAGGCAGAGACTGAAAGAAATCACTTGAGGCAAGGTCATTTTTTTCACGTCGGAGATCTTCCTAATGGTTCAAAGAAAACTACAGGGACCGAGTGCACTAGCATATCTTGGAAACGACGTCAGAGTTTAGAGAGTTCCCGGGAATTGATGAAGTCGGCCGGATGCTCTTTCTTGTATAGCGATAAAACGGGCCAACTCCTTCGCGTCGGAGTCGGGTAATCGTTCAAATTTGAGTCCAAATTCATAGGAGCTTTGTTCAGCGCTCCTGCGTATCCATTGTACAGAAGCGATCGCACGAATCGAGTTGGTGGACCCGCAGTGCATTTCTAAGGCCAGGATATCCTGGACGTTGAGCAACCGTGTGACCCAACTCTCGTCGGGGATAGAGCCTTGAATCCGTGCGCCACTGCGGCTGATGTTCAAAGCTCGACCGCTGTGGGGATGCGGATGGCTCGCTAAGCCTTCGACATCAACGAATTGGTAGTGGACTTCAACACTGTCGCTCTGACTGATAGGGAGTCGATTTTGACGCCTGCGTTCATGATTCATTCAGGAAGATTCTCCAAGAGTGTTTGCGACCGACCAATGCGACTTACTTAAGGATATCAAGCTCAGACCATTTCGAGGCTCTACTCTACTCTTCTTAGAAATGGTGTATACGAGAATGGCCATCGACAAACGGCGTTTTTTGAGAAAGTCTCAGGAAATGGATGACGGCGACATTGTCCCGATGGTTCTTTTCATTCATGATAAACGGGTCTCAACCTCTAAGAGATGAATACGGATTGGATCTTTTCCGCGAGTCCGTCGTCCCAAAGAGAACAGCGATCACTATCCCAGATGGGGGATTTCTCCGTGTTTGAATTTGAATGT